>JACQYA010000098.1 GCA_016208425.1 Betaproteobacteria bacterium | reverse complement strand
GACCGGCGGCGTCACAGCTTGCCGCAAGCACCGTCGCGTCGGACAGCGGCAAACCGAAGAGATCGCCCATCAGGTCGCCGGTGCGCGAGACGGGCATCATGTGGTGGTGCGTCAGCTGCACCACTGCGGCCTTGATGCGCGTGCCGTACCGGACCGTCGCCGTGACGCCTTCGGGAAACGCGCCCCGGCAAATTTTGCCGCAGGGGCAACGGATTTCCGCCACCCGATGTTCGGTCACCCCAAAGCGCAGCGGGGGAATGTCGAAAACTTGGCGGGCTCACGGCCAGAAAGGAAGACCATGAAATTTGACCTTGTGAATCCCAGCGACCCCTAAAACACCAGCGAATCGCGATAGCTCCACTCTTTTCACCATTGCGTAATACAAACTTGATGACTATGATTCGGGACGTGAACACACAAATTTGAGGAACGCACAAATGCGTGTGACGAAAAGCAACACCACACAAATAAGTGTGTCAATAGCAAGGAGAATAAATATGGAGCTACGGGATTACATCGAAGACGGCCAACAGAAAGCCGGAAGCATCAAAGAACTGGCGAACATCTTGGGAATTGCCGCAAACAGCCTAACCGACGCAAAACATAGCAGGCGCGGTCTACCACTTGTGTCCTGCTACAAATTGGCCGAACTAATCGAAGCACGCCCCGAAGCAATTGCAGCAGCATCGGCAATAGTCACGGAAAAGGACGAAGGTGCACTGGCCTATTTGCACCACTTTGTTCAAGCGGGACGGTTGATTTACCTTAAGCCGGACGAGCCGGAACCAAGCAGGGGTTACGATGTAATCTTGGCGAATGAGCGTGGGGACAATCATGTCGGCCGAAGATCTTGAGGAGAGATACGCGGGGAATCTGCACGGGGTGTTGTCCTGTTTTGATCGAATCATCATCGTGGGTACGCTGCCGGGTGCGTGCGGATTCGTGGGCGGGCGCATCAAGCTTGTGTCGACGCGGGGGTTGAAATCGAGCACGTCAGCAAGAGCCACATTCGCGGGGAAGAACTGGTCGCGCGCGTATTGGCTACACGCGGTGGCGCCCCGGGTCTCGCACATGTCGTTTCGGCTATGGGAGCTTGCCCGACCCATGTGCCGTGGCATGACAAGGGCGCGGGCAAGACCTGCTTGAAGGCGACGCGAGGCAAATGTCCGCACTACTGCTTCTGCGTGATTGATGATGATGATGAACTGGGGCTGCGCTACCTGCGGGTGCCTACCTTGACCACGTTCAATTTGCGGTTTTACCGTAATGGCCATAGCGTCTTGGCACGCGCGCTGAGCCATGAAGGTATTGATCACCTCCCGCAGGACAACGCCTTTTCGCGCATTGCCGAGGTGGCACGCGCGCAAGAACTGGCTGATGCATTCAGTCCTGGCCTGCTGCACCGACGGCCGGATCACTATGCGCAACAGTTCTGTCCGGTATTCGATGTCTTTGGGCAGGTCTATCACTGGAGCCTGCGGCAGGTCGAGCACTCGACCGATCCGATGTTTTGCGGCGAACAAATATTGGTGCCGTTGTATGGCGCCATTTCGCGTCAGGCGGTGCTGGCGGCTAACGCAGGGCGCGTGTCGGGCTTTCTGGGGAAGAAGGTCACACCGCTGTCGGCGCAGGAAATTGGTTCGCGCTTGTCCACGCGAATCGGAGGGCTCTGTACCAAGCACTATACGGGCGTTGCCGGCGTCAAGGTGTATGACAAGTTCTCCCGCGTACTGCGGGTCGAGACGACGGTCGATGATGTGAGTTTCTTCAAGCACCACCGCAAGGTGGAACACACGGACGGGGAGCCTGCGCGGAAACTGGCCTCGATGAAGAAGACGATTTACAGCTTGATTGATTTGCGGGAAATTCTGCTCGGCTGCAATCAACGGTATCTGGCATTTCTCTCCAGCCTGGATGATCCCAGTGCCGGCGAACGTGATTTGCAACGCTTGGGTCAGCCACGTGTTGGCACCAGCCCCAGCGTCAAGGGACTGAATTTTTTCGACGCCGATGAGCAAACCTTGCTGCGTACCTTGCAGCGTGGCGAAATAAACAACCCCGCAGCAAGCCGCAGGGTATCAAAGCCCACGACAACCGCAAGAGTGAGCGCCCCAAGGGGCGGGGAATTGCACCCGGAGAGATTCAACATTCATGGTTGGCGATGTGCCGACTTGTTCAAGTGCTTGTCCGTTGCACCGTCGGCCATGTCCCGCCAACTCAAGCGTTTCCGTGTTCTCGGTGCCATCAAGAAAGTTGGCCATACCTACCGCTACTACCTGACTCGCCCCGGTCGTGCCGCCATCGCCGCCGCCTGCTCTCTGACACGTTTCAGCATCGTTCCAGCTATGGCTTCCACACAATGAATTTGAATTCTTCTCATGATTTGTGAAGACTGAACTTGTTAGTGACTATAATCGCGGCGGTTGCAACCGCAACCATCACAATCGTTCAAGTCGCGAATGAGCTTGCATCGCTAACCTCATGATGTTATTTTAATTATTCCAATTTCGACGCTCAGGTCTGCGCCGTGGCCAATCAAATGCATTGCACTTTTCCAGGGATCAGATTGCGCACCACCGCGACGGCGGTGGCGTCGTGTCTTGCCTTTTTGGGTTTGCCGTCGGCCGTATATGCGGCCGGATTGGGAAAAATTGCGGTCTATTCTGCGCTCGGTCAGCCCTTGCGCGCCGAAGTCGAGTTGTCGGCGACGCGCGAGGAACTGTCGGGAATGAAGGCGCAGATGGCCTCTGCCGACGCCTTCCGTCTGGCCGGGCTGGATTACGTGACGAGCTTGTCCGGCATCCGCTTTGCCATCGACAAGCGGGGCGACGGCCAGCCGGTGGTCAGGTTGAGTTCGGACAAGCCGATCATCGAGCCGTTTGTCGACATGTTGCTCGAACTCAACTGGGCGACCGGCCGTCTCGTGCGCGAGTACACCTTCCTGCTCGACCCCCCGGAAATGGCGGGCAAGGCCGCCGTCGTCGAGACGCCGAACGCGTACCGATCCGCCGAAACGGCCAGAACACCTCCCGAAATGACCGCCGCTGCCGTACACGATGTGAAGCCGCGCGCGCGGGACGAAAGCCGGCGACCGCCGGCGCGCGATGATGCGTCGCGGGAAGTCAGGCGCGGCGACACGCTACAAAAAATTGCCGTCGAAACCCGGCCGGAAGGCGTTTCGCTCGAACAGATGCTGGTCGGCCTCTACCGCACCAACCGGGACGCCTTCGACGGCGCCAACATGAACCGCCTGAAGGCCGGCGCGATATTGGCGTTGCCCGACAAAAGCGCGGTCGAGGCGGTCGAGCCGGTCGAAGCAAAAAAAATTGTGCGCGCCCAGTCTGCGGACTGGAACTCCTACCGTCGCAAACTGGCCGGTGTGGCTGCGGCGGCGCCGGGCAGAGAAGACCGCGGCCAGCGGGATGTGGCCGGGAAGCTCACGGCCAAGGTCGAAGACAAGGCGGCGCCTGCCAGCGAGCCAAAAGACTTGGTCAAGGTGTCGAAGGCCGATGCGGCGGCCGCAAAGCGTACCGAAGAAGAGGTGATCGCCCGCGAAAAGGCGCTCCGCGAAGCCAACGACCGCGTCTCCAGCCTGGAGAAAAACATCGCCGACCTGCAAAAGCTCGTCGAGATGAAGAACCTGAGCCTCGCCACGTTGCAAAGGCAACTTGACGCCAAAGCGGCGCCCGTCGTGCCGGCCAAACCCGAGCCGGTTGCCAAGCCACCGCCCGGCGCGCCGGTTGAGCCGAAGAAACCCGAACCAGAAGCCAAGCCGCCGCCGGTCATTCCGGTAGAACCTGCGCCGGTCGTCGAAAAGCAGGCTGCCAAGCCCGCCGACCTCCCTGCCGAGAAGGCGGCAGAGAAACCGGCCGAGCCCGCGCCCGAAGCGAACCCCGAACCCAAGCCTGAAGCGAAGCCAGCCGAGCCGCCCAAGCCGGTCGAGCCACCCGATCCGAAACTGGAGGAAATTGTTCCGCCGCCAGCGGAGGAACCCGATTTCGTCGAGGATCTGATCGATAACCCGCTGGCCTTGGCGGGCGGGGGCGGCATTCTCGCGTTGCTCGCAGCATTGTTCCTGCTCCGGCATCGCAAGTCTGGCGAAAAAGACGACATTCCGGCGGCGGTGAGGACGGCGCTCTCGGCGAGAAGCTCGCTGGGCGGCAGAAGCACGCTGGCACCGCACAGCGGCGGCTCGTCGCCCAAATCGGTGTTCAGTAGTTCGGGCGGCCAGAGCATCGATACGTCTTACGTGCCGCCTCCGTCCGATTTCAGCCAGGCCGGGCCGGGCACCATCGACACCGACGAGGTCGATCCGGTTGCCGAAGCCGACGTTTACATGGCGTATGGACGCGATGCGCAAGCCGAAGAAATCTTGCTGGAGGCCAAGCACAAAGATCCGAAGCGCTATGCGATCCACCTGAAACTGCTCGAAATTTTCGCGAACCGCAAAAGCCTGAAGCAGTTCGAGGCACTGGCGACGGAGTTTTACACCGAAACCGGCGGCGCAGGCTCAGAGTGGGAAAAAGCCGCCGCGATGGGTCTCAAGCTCGATCCGCGAAACCCTCTGTTCGGAGGCGTCGTGCAGGGGGTCGAACCGGCCGCCGCCGCACCGCAACCGGTGCGCGATCTCGAAATTGTCGCCAGGGAACCGAAGGTGGCGGCCGAAACCGTGGTCGCGGCCGCAACAGTAGTCGCAGCCACCGCTATGCCGCTTGCCCAGGCCAAGGTAAAAGAGGAAATCACGGTTGTCGTGCCGACCCAGCCGGTCGAAACCGCTCCGCTCGATTTCGATCTTGGCGACAGCACGCCGGCTGTACCCGCGCAAGTGGAACCGGAGCCAGATGATGCCGCAATCGGCGCACTCGATTTCAGTCTGCCCGATCTTACTCCCCCGCCGGCGCCGGCCGCCGAGAGCAAGCCGGAACCGAAGTTTGAGCCGAACCCGGTGAGCCGGCCTGAACTGAAGCTCGAACCAGAACCTGCGCCGCCCACAGACGTTGACCTTGATTTCGACCTTCATTTCGACGTTAAGATGACCGAATCGACGGTGCTGGGCGAAAGCATGCAGTCGCCGTCCTTCGACATGACGTCGATCAGCCTGGATCTGGACGACGTAGCCGGCACCGCGCCGAGGATGGAGCAGGAATTGGGCGAACCGATCTCTGCTGACGAAATTGCGCGCTTCGAGACCTCTATGGCGCCGGCTTCGCCGGAATCGGCGGGCAAATCCAAGCTTGAGCTGGCCGCAGAGATCGACGTAATCTCGAACGAAGAGGTCGCCACCAAACTCGATCTGGCCAACGCATACGAAGAAATGGGCGATCTCGAAGGCGTGCGAGAACTCTTGCAAGAAGTACTGAAAGAGGGCAACGCCGCGCAGCGGGAAAAAGCGCAAACCGTTCTTGCCCGAATAGGTACTTGATCTTTAACGTGAAAGAAACAGTTTTCGAGAAATGTCAACGACGAGTTAAAAGGCTCTAGCCTGAAAGGTTAAGGAAGGGAACATGCGGTAGCGGCGAGAGCCAAGAACGGTGGGGGTTGCAGGCGTTTCCCCTGCGACCGCCCGATGGCGCGGAACCGGCCTGGGTAGAAGTGGCTCCACCAAACTGGGCAGCCAGATAAGTGATAACTCTGCTTCAATGAGCGACGCAAGTCGCCAGACAAGGAGCAGAAGCAATGAGAAGACCACGCCGTAACCACACAGCCGCCTTCAAGGCCAAGGTGGCCAT
>JACQYA010000097.1 GCA_016208425.1 Betaproteobacteria bacterium | reverse complement strand
TCCAATCAGGTCTTCCGGTTTCTTGTAATCAGCCAGCAGGCTGTCAGGCAGTTCGTTGCTTACGGTCATTACAGCTCCTTCCTCTAGGACGGCAGTTTCCTGCCAAATGACCGTTTACACAAAATTCCTTACACCCTCCATGCGCCGCCTGTCGCGAGTTGACGGCGCGCGCTTATCTGCGGGTAGTGGGCGAGAAGCATGTCTGCGTCCACTGTTCCGGTTATGAGCGCTAAGAACAATGAACCCGCAGAAGAACGTGATAGCTATCCGTTCCGGTGCATCTATTTCCAGGCCAGCGCGTCTACCGGCTTGACCGGCACACCCGCCGTCCCGCCAGAGCCGACTTTCTGGCGCTGGATCGCCGGAATTTTCGCCGCCGCCCTCGTCTGGGTGCTTGCCTATGCCCATTTGGCGGATTTCGCCGACCTCCTGATCGCCGCCACGGGTCTGCAACGCGGCACGCATTTCGCCGAAGCCGTGCGCTTCTTCTTCTACGACACGCCAAAAGTGCTGCTTCTGCTCGTCGGCATCGTCTTCCTCATGGGCATCGTCCAGACCTTCTTTTCGCCTGAGCGCACGCGCGCGCTGCTGTCGGGCAAACGTCTGGGCGCAGGCAACGTGCTGGCGGCGAGCCTCGGTATCGTCACGCCGTTCTGTTCCTGCTCGGCGGTGCCGCTGTTCATCGGTTTCCTCTCTGCCGGCGTGCCGCTGGGTGTGACCTTCTCTTTCCTTATCTCGGCGCCGATGGTCAACGAAGTGGCGCTGGCCCTGCTCTTCGGCATGTTCGGCTGGAAGGTGGCGGCGCTCTATCTCGGCCTCGGCCTTGCCGTCGCCATCGTCTCCGGTTTCGTCATCGGCGAGCTGAAAATGGAGCGCCATCTGGAAGACTGGGTGCGCGCCATCCATGCCGGCGAGGCGCAGGTGGCCGACGGCGCAGCCATGAACTGGGTCGAGCGCTTCGAGGCCGGCGGCCGGCATGTCAGGGAAATCGTCGGCAAGGTCTGGCCTTACATCATCGCCGGCATCGCGCTGGGCGCGGGCATCCACGGCTATGTACCGCAGGACTTCATGGTTTCCATCATGGGCAAGGATGCGCCGTGGTGGTCGGTACCGGCGGCAGTGCTGATCGGCGTGCCGATGTATACCAACGCGGCCGGCATTATCCCGGTGGTCGAGGCGCTGATCGGCAAGGGTGCGGCGCTGGGTACGGTGCTGGCGTTCATGATGAGCGTGATCGCGCTCTCGGCGCCCGAGATGATTATCCTGCGCAAGGTGCTCAAGCCCACGCTGATCGCCACCTTCGCCGGAGTCGTCGCTGCCGGCATCGTGCTGACAGGTTATGTGTTCAACAGGGTTCTGTGAGGCGACAATCACCAAATTGGAGTAGTGCGCAATGCTTCGAGCCATGAGATCTCTGGGATGCGCTGTACCGCACAACAGTTCGGTTACGCAGCCTGTTTGACGGGGGCGATATGCATATCGACATGAATATCGGCAAAGGGGCACAGCAACCCCCCTTTGTCGGTACGCTCCAACAAACCCAGTTCCACCAAGGCTTGAGCGTCTTCGTGTACCCGCTTTACGTCACGCCCGACGCAGCGGGCCAGTTCGCGCACCCCCATCGTACCCGCTTGCTGCATGGCGTTGACGATATCCCAACGCCGCTCGGTCAAACGGGAAAAAAAAGCCGCAGGGTTTTGGAAATTGACTGTCTCCCCCTGATAGCCGGTCCGTTGCGCAGCTTTTCCGGCGGCGCGTAAGGCTGCTTTCCAGTCCGCTTGCAATGTGATGGTTAGTTTGCGCTTTTCCATTTCTCCACCTCTGCCAGAAAATCTTCGATCAATGGGTCGATGCCCGTAAACGTATAGGGATATTGAGCGCTATTCAGATGGAAGTGATCGCCTTTGCCGCGTTCATTATCGAAGCCCACAACACGCTTGCCATCGACGATATAGACCAGACGGTATTTGTAACCGTGCGTGGTCGGCGGTACGGGCTTCGGTACGCGCCAGACCACCAACTCGATGCCTTCGCCAGCGGGCGAGATGTCGCGGAAACGGGTAATCAACGCAGCCCTCATGTTGGCTATATTGCCAACAATAATTGTTTGTGTCAATCCAACGCCGGCAATTGGACAACTGAATGGTTTTCGCAAAGAAAAGCTTCAGGCTTCTTCTTTGGCCTGGATTCCGAGTCTACGCATCTTCTCCCACAGCGTCTTGCGCGTGATGCCCAGTGCCTCTGCAGTGTTCGTCATGTGTCGGGAGTGTCGCTCCAGAGCCACTTGCAGATAGTCCCGTTCGCACGCCATCAGATATTCGGCGAGCGGGGGCGAGGCGATGCTGTCCTGGGTTCCGCTATCCAGCCCCTCGCCGAAGAATGCTTCCGCGCCCAGCAGCGGCCCTGGGGAAAGGATGCAGGCGCGCTCGACCGCATGTTTCAGCTCGCGCACGTTGCCCGGCCAAGCATAGCTTATCAGCGCCTGCTCGGTGCGCGGATCGATCCGCCGGCGCTCCTCGGGGTTGGCGCGGTTGAAGGCTTCCACATAGTGCCGCACAAACCAGCGAATATCCTCCGCGCGCTCGCGCAGCGGCGGAATGCGCAGCTCGATCACATGCACCCGGTAGTAAAGATCTTCGCGAAACAGCCCGCGCTCGACCATCGCTTTCAAATCCTGATGCGTTGCGCAGATGAGCCGGAAATCAACGCCTACCCGCGTTTCGCCACCGAGCCTGACCAAGGTGCGCTCCTGCAGGACGCGCAGCAGTTTGGCCTGCATCAGTAACGGCATTTCGCCGATTTCGTCGAGCAGGAGCGTGCCGCCGTTGGCTTGCTCGAAGGTTCCGCGCTTGGTCCGGGTCGCGCCGGTGAATGCGCCCTTTTCATAACCGAACAATTCGGCTTCAAACAGTGATTCCGGGATCGCCGCGCAGTTGACGGCGACGAAAGGCGCCTTTTCTCCCACCGCGTGGCAATGGAAGCGCTTGGCGACGTGTTCCTTGCCGACGCCCGATTCGCCGGTAATGAGCAGTGCCTTGGCATGCCGCGCCAAGCGAGGCAACGATTCGGCGATCCGTCGCATGGACGGCGAAACGCCCAGCGCGTCGCCGTTGCCGTTCTCGCAGGTGCGCGTTCCGTAGCCTTGCGCAAGGGCGCGTATCTTGGCCACCAGCGCGTCGGGCTCGAATGGCTTGGTGATATAGTCGGCCGCCCCTGCCTTGAGCAACTCCACCGCCCGGTCGATGCTGCCAAAGGCGGTCATGAACAGGAACGGCGGCAGCATCGGCAGGCGGGCGATCAGGTCGAGGAAGAGATCGCCGCCGCTGCGGTCGGGCAGGCGAATGTCGCTGACGACGACGCCGTAGCGCTGTTTTTCCAGAGCCGTGCCGGCGTCGCCTGCGCAGCGCCACCAGTCCACCTCGAAGCCCTCCAGGCGCAGACGTTCGCAGAGCGATTCCCCCATGATTTCGTCGTCTTCGATCAAACAGAGCCGGATCGATGCCTCAGGCGGGGTGGTCATAGGGAATTCCGATGCTGAAAGTGGTGCGTCCGGGGGCGCTGGCGACGGCGAGTTCGCCGTTCAATTGCTTGACGATCTGATAGACGATCCACAGCCCCAAGCCATGCCCGTGCTCGCGGGTGCTGGCGAACGGCTCGAACAGGGTGTCCATGCGCTCCTGCGGGATGAAGCCGCCATCGTTTTCGATGACCATGACGAGGCGTCGATCTTCGACGGAAGCAGACATCGCGGCAGTGCCGTTCTCTCCCGCCGCGTCGATGGCGTTCAGCAACAGGTTGAGAATGATCTGCCGAACCAGCGTTGCCGGCAAGGGAAGCACCTCGGGAATAGTCGAATCCAGCCGAATGCTCACGCTGCGAACATGCGCCTCCGGCTCGACCAAGGCCAGAATGTCGTCGATGTCCAGCGGAGAAAAAGGCCGATCCTGCGTCTTCGTTTCGACCAGCAGGGCGGCGACGGTATGCCGGATCTGCTTCAATCCCCGCTCAAGGCGCGACATGATGGTCAGCGCCATCGGGTCGCGTGCGCCGCCGTGCTTTTGATAGGTGTCGATAGCCGTCAGCATGCCAGCCAGCGGGTTATTGATTTCGTGGGCAATGCCCGCCGTCAGGCGGCCGACGGCGGCGAGACGTTCCGAGACGAGCATTTGCCCTTCCAGTTCCTGCTTGTGCTTCAGTTCGCCGACCATGCGCTGGAAAGCTTCGCCCAGTTGCCCGATTTCATCCTTGCTCTCCGGCAGATCGGCAAGAAGGCTTTCATCCAGATCGTCGGGCAGGCGCCGCATTGCGTCGGCGAGACGCAACAGCGGTTCGCCTGTGCGCGCCGCCCACACCCAGGAAATCGGTACGATGAGCAGAAGCACGAGCAGGGTCACCCACGCCGCGCGCTTGACCAGCCCGGCAAAGCGGGGAAGAAAGGAGACTTTGGAGTAGCCGAGGATGACGTGCCCCAGCGCCACCCCGTCGGCGACTAGCGGCGACATGACGAAGTAAATCGGAGAATCGGCTGGCTCGACAACCCGCTGCAACAGTGCGTCGCTGCCGGCCAGCCCCGCGCGCAACTCGGCGTAAGCGCCGCCAAGTGTCGCCGGGCTGCTGCCAACCGGGAAATCGCGCGGCTGCGTCGACACGAAAACCCGATAGTCGGCATCGGTGACCAGCACCACCTCGGCCTGCAATTCGGGGGCCGCCGGGTAGGTTTCGCGCGCCGACTGCAAGATCTCGAAGGCGCGCCAGATGTCGTCGTGCAGCACCGGTGCCACCAGCGTGTTGGCCAGCACGCGCCCCAGGCTCTTGGCGTGCCCTTCGAGGTTCTGCCGCATCTCGTCGTATTCCCAGACGACCAGCGCGGCGGTCACAGCGACGGCCGTGCCGAGCACGGCGCCCATGACGCGCAACGGAATCTTCCAGCGTAACGAGAGATCGCGGCGAAAAATCACTTTTGACCAACCCGTGCGGCCATTTTGGCGATGCCGTCGAAAAGCGATGGCTGTCCTGCGGTAAACCCGTCCAGGCGTAAGCGACCGAGTAACTCACTGCCGCGCGGGTCGGCGGTCATGCCCAACAATACAGCGCGAAAGCGTTCCAGATCGGCCGGTCGAATATCTCCCCGGGCGACGAAGGGCGGATGGCCGAGGAGGGGAGACCGATCGATGACGCGGGTCGCGCGCGTCAGTTCCGGCCGGACTTCGGCCAGCGTTTCCCACACGTAACTATCGACTGCACCGCCGTTGGCGAGTCCCACCCCGACTGCCTCCACGACCTTGCGGTGCGTCCAGGTAAAGAAGGTGCGCGAAAAGAACGACGACGGATTTTCCCCCATCGTCGTCAACAGGTATTGCGGATAGAGGTAGCCGGAGTTGGAATCCGGGTCCGAGTAGGCGAATACCTTGCCGCGCAGGTCGGCGATGGCGCGGCTGCGCCGGTCGTCGGCCGGGACGATCAGATAGGACTGGTACAAGGGTTGGCCCCGCCAAACGGGAACGGCCACCAGCCGCAACTCGCGACGATAGCGAACGTAGGGGTAGCCGCAGAGCCAGGCAAAATCGATCTTGCCGGCGCGCAGCAGGTCAACGATCTCCCGATAGTTTCCCCGCTGGACAAAGACGACGGATCTTCCCAGCTTTTGCTCCAGCCAACTGCGCCACTGCCCGAGAAAACTGACTTGATCGTCGAGGAATACCGGCGTCAGGCCGATATGCAGAGCGCCGGCGTCGGCCTGAACGGGGAGCGCTTGCAGCGCGGCAAGACACGCCGCACGGTGCAGAAAGCGGCGTCTGGCATGGCTGGAAATGGGAGCGGCAGGTCGGAGCATAAGGGTTCGTAAAGGAATAACTTGGACTTACGTTGCAGTGTATTCGGGATGGATGCAAGGCGCGCGTCGCAGCGAATGGTTATTCCCTTCGCAAGACGCGCAACGCAGCAGACGCCCGAATACGCTGCAACCCGTAGGGCTGGTGTCGCTTGGGGCGCATCCCGGCGTTGCAAGCCGCTTGTTGTGAATGACACAACCGCGCGTCTTGCGCCTTGGCCTGCGCCCCAAGCGACACCAGCGTAAGTCCAAGTTATTCCTTTACGAACCCTAAGTCCATGATAAGCCTCGTCCGAGCACTCTCGCCAGTGCAAATTTTGGTGCGTAACGCTGGCGTAGCACCTTGCGGCGCAACAAACCGGGCGGGTGTTACGGCAGCGTAACGCCCGCCGGTCGGCGCCGAACTTCCCGGTAGCGATGGATGCCCTGCAAGCATCGGCATTTGCCCGGTTTTTTCGCGTACCTGGCCTGGATGTTGCGTTAACGACACGGCGTTTCGTGCGTGGCGGAGAGTTGCTGGAGGGTGATTCGCCGGACGGTTCGCGAAAGGTTTGGCGATAACTCACCACTCGCACCACTGCAACCAGAGGAGGCAAACAGATGAGTGAAGAACTAAGGGTCTCGGCCATCGAGACCAGAGGCAAGCCCGGATTGAAGCGCTACGCGATGGTCGTCGATGTCCGCCGCTGCATTGGCTGCATGGCCTGCCAGGTCGCCTGCAAGGCGGAATACGACACGCCGCTGGGCGTCAACCGCACCTGGGTGCCGTACAAGGTGATCGGCAAGTACCCAACGGTCAGGAAGGCCTTCCTGCCGCGCCTGTGCAACCACTGCGACGACGCCCCTTGCGTGCGCAACTGCCCGGTCGAAGCCACCTACAAGGTCGAGGATGGCGGTTTCATCCTGCAGCGCTACGAGCGCTGTATCGGCTGCCGAAGCTGCATGGCCGCCTGTCCCTACAACGCCCGCTTCATGTTGCCCTCGCACCGCACCTATACGCCGATCACCAACGTCGTGGATAAATGCACCTTCTGTTTCCACCGCGTCACGCAAAACCTGGTGCCGGCCTGCGTGCAGACGTGCATCGGCCGTTCGCGCGTGTTTGGCGATCTCAACGATCCGAACAGCGAGGTTTCTTATCTGGTGGCGAGGAACGCGACCCAGGTGCTGCGCCCCGAAGAAGGCACCAAGCCGCACGTCTTCTATATCGGCGCCGACCGCAACGCGACCGAGTTTGGCCGCGATGCCTACCGGAAGCCCGAAGTGATGGAGCCGGAACGTTCCGCCTTCAAACGCCACTTCAACCTCTAGGGAGAACCATCATGGGTGATTACACCTGGTTTCACGACGTGTCGTGGCACGCGACGTACGCGGTCTACTTTTTCGTCATCGGCATCTGTGCCGGGCTGTCGTTCCTTTCCTACGGCTCGTGGCTGGCGCCGGCGTTGCGCCCGCTGCGCGAAAAGGCGGCTTACGGCTCCTTCGCGCTGCTCGCGCTGGGCGGTCTGCTGTTGATCGCCGACCTCTCGCAGCCGCTGCGCTTCCTCAATGTCGTCAATCCCGCGTACCTGAATTTCACGTCGCCGCTGGCCTGGGGGGCACTCAATATTGTCTTCTTCGGTATTGCCTCCGTGCTTTATTTGCTGGAGTTGAAGAAAGGCGATGAGGGTCGGGGCAAACTTCTGGCGACCGTGGTCGCCCTGCTGGCGCTGGGTCTGCCGGTTTACACGGGCTACGACCTGGCCGTGCACCAGTCGCGGCCGGTCTGGAACACGCCGATCATGCCGGTGCTGTTCGTCGCGCTGGCCGTCGCCTCAGGGTCCGCCGTGGGGTCTTTGCTGGCCGGCGCCAACGATGCGGCGCAGAAGCTGCTGCGCGAATACATGTTGTGGTCGGTCGGCGCGGTGGGCGTGATCCTGATTTCGATCCTCGGGACGACCAACTATGGCGGCTCGGCGCAGGAACTGACCTACATCGTCATGACGACCGGCACCATGGGGCTGATCTTCGTCGGCATCGGCATCATCGCCGGCACCGCCGCGCCGGTGGCGCTACTGCTCGCGCCGATGGGCCGCCAGCAAAACGGGCTGATGCTCTCCGCCCTGCTCATCCTGGTCGGCAGCGCCGCGTTGCGCTATGCCCTGCTGATGGCCCCCCAACAATTGCAGACGCTGTACTGAACGGTCAACGAGGAGATAGAACATGGAAATGCCAAAAGTCACACGCCGCACCTTCCTCAAGGTCAGTGCCGGCACCGGGGCTGCTGCCGTTGCAGCGCCCAGTCTGCTTTCTGCAATGGAGCAGGATCTCGGCGGCAAGGATTTCGCCCCGGTCGGCGGCGCCGAGCGCAAGGCGATTCCGATCAACTGCCACGTCTGCAACATCCAGGACGGCGCCATCGCCTATGTCGAGAACGACCGGGTGGTCAAGCTCGAAGGCAACCCGGAGCACGTTTCCAC
>JACQYA010000096.1 GCA_016208425.1 Betaproteobacteria bacterium | reverse complement strand
GTCAGAACCCCAACGGGTCGCGCACGAACTCGTCCCACGGTCGAGCGGGGACGCCGGGAGCGATCGACGGGGCAGGGCCGCGGTGCCGCGCCGGGCGGTGCACGAGCAGCATGCGGACGGTGCGCCGTGCATCGGCCGAACGGAGTGCCTGCGTGAGGCGCTCGAGCGGCTTGTCGCTGCTCACCTTCGGGCGCTCCGCCGGGCCGGCGTCGACGATGATCTCGTCGGCCGTCACGCGCGTCACCACGCCCGAGCGGCGGGCGATGACGACCGCGCCGGAGTCACGCGCCACCTTGGCCTCGAGCCCGGTCCCGACGAGCGGGGTCTGCGGGTTGAGGAGCGGCACGGCCTGACGCTGCATGTTCGAGCCCATCAACGCGCGGTTGGCGTCGTCGTGCTCCAGGAACGGAATCAGCGAGGCGGCGACCGAAACGATCTGGCCCGGCGCAACGTCCATATAGTCGACGCGCGACGGTTCGGCAAGAATGGTTTCGCCTTTCTCGCGGCAAGTCACGAGGTCGTCGCTCAGAGTTCCCTTGTCGTCGAGTTCCGAGTTCGCCTGGGCGATCTTGTACCCCCCCTCCTCGATTGCCGACAGATATTCGATCTGGTCGGTCACTTTGCTATCGGCCACCTTTCGGTAAGGTGTCTCAAGGAACCCGTAGCTATTGGTGCGGGCATACAACGCCAGCGAATTGATGAGGCCGATGTTCGGACCTTCCGGCGTTTCGATCGGACACACGCGGCCGTAGTGCGTCGGATGCACGTCGCGCACCTCGAAGCCGGCACGCTCGCGCGTCAGGCCACCCGGGCCAAGCGCGGAAACGCGGCGCTTGTGCGTGATCTCGGAGAGCGGGTTGGTTTGATCCATGAACTGCGAAAGCTGGCTGGAGCCGAAAAACTCTTTGATCGCCGCGCTGATCGGTTTCGCATTGATCAGGTCGTGCGGCATCAGGTTATCGGACTCGGCCTGCGACAGACGCTCCTTGACGGCGCGTTCGACACGCACCAGGCCGGCGCGGAACTGGTTCTCCGCAAGTTCGCCGACCGAACGCACGCGACGGTTGCCGAGGTGGTCGATGTCGTCGATTTCGCCACGGCCATTGCGCAACTCGACAAGAATCTTGATGACCTCGACAATATCGCGCGGCGACAGCGTCAGCTGCTCGCGCGCTTCGCAGGTAGCACCCAAGCTCTTTAACTGAGCGGCCAGCGCGCTGGCGACCTCTCCGGTCAGATTTTCCGCGACCGCCCGCATACCGTAGGACAGTTCGCCCAGAAGCTGCTCGACCGCCCCGGCAGACCCGCCGACGACTTCCTCGATGGCCTTGATGATCGCGTCGCGCTTGGCCGGAACGTGCTTGACCATCACCTTGTGCTCGACGACGTCCTTACGCCCGACACGGCGGTTGAACTTCATGCGGCCAACGGCGGACAGGTCGTAGCGCTCGTCGGAATAGAACAGACCGTTGAACAGGATCTCGACCGCTTCTTCTGTCGGCGGTTCGCCCGGACGCATCATGCGATAGATGGCTACACGCGCCGCCTGCCTGGAAAGCGTGTCGTCGGTGCGCAGAGTCTGTGAAATGAAGCCTCCGCGATCCAGATCGCTGATATACAGCGTCGGCAAGGATTCGATGCCGGCTTCGACGAGTTTGACCAACAGCGCGTCGGTGATCTCGTCGTTGGCGTTGGCGAGAATTTCGCCGGTTTCCTTGTCGACAATGTTTTGCGCGACGATGCGGCCGACCAGGAAGTCCTCCGGCACGGCGATCTGCTTGATACTGGCCGCATCCAGTTCGCGAATATGCTTGGCGGTAATCCGCTTGTCTTTGGGAACGATAACCTTGCCGCTCTTATCGACGAAATCGAAACGGGCCACTTCCCCACGCAAACGCTCGGGCACCAGTTCAAACTCGATGCCCTTCTTGCCGATCTGGAACGTATCGAAGTCGAAGAATTCGCGCAAAATCTGTTCTGGCGTAAGGCCAATCGCCTTGAGCAGCGCCGTCACCGGCATTTTGCGGCGACGGTCGACGCGGAAGAAAAGGATGTCCTTCGGGTCGAACTCGAAATCCAGCCAAGAGCCGCGATAGGGGATGACGCGCGCCGAAAAAAGCAGCTTTCCCGAGCTATGCGTCTTGCCGCGATCATGCTCGAAAAACACGCCGGGCGAACGGTGCAACTGCGAAACGATAACGCGCTCGGTACCGTTGATGACGAAAGATCCGGTTGTCGTCATGAGCGGAATTTCGCCCATGTACACTTCCTGCTCCTTGACCTCCTTGATCGTGTCGGGTGCTTCGCGATCCAGTATGATCAAACGGACTTTTGCGCGCAACGCCGAGGCGAAGGTCAGGCCGCGCTGCTGGCATTCCTTGACATCGAAGGCAGGCTCGGCAAGCGCAAAGCTGACAAACTCGAGGCGCGCGTTTCCGCTATGGCTGGAGATCGGGAAAATCGACGAAAAAGCGGCCTGCAAGCCTTGGTTGACGCGCTTGGCCGGCAGAACGGATGACTGCAGGAAAGCGGAAAAAGATTCAAGCTGCGTCGCCAGCAGGAAAGGGACTTCAAGGACACTCGCCCGCTTGGCGAAACTTTTGCGGATGCGTTTTTTCTCGGTGTAGGAGTAGTTCATGGTCGCTCCGGACTCAATAAGCAAAATCCTCTAGCGCGCATCGTCCGGAGTCGTCAAACCCGGCCGATCCGCAACGGACAAACACAAAAAGACTAGATGTCGGGAGCGCCGATACAGGCAGGCTCCCGCCATTACCACTCGTTTTTGCGTTTGTGCGCTACGCAATCAAAAATTTTAAGGAAAGCACAAAAGGGCTGGCGGCTTATCGCCGGCAGCCCATATTGCGCGAGCAACGGTTACTTGACTTCGACCTTTGCGCCGGCATCCTCGAGCAATTTCTTGAGCGCTTCGGCGTCGGCCTTCGGAATCGCTTCCTTGACCGGCTTCGGTGCGCCGTCCACCAAGTCCTTGGCTTCCTTGAGGCCCAGGCCGGTTGCAGCGCGCACGACCTTGATGACTTCGACCTTCTTCTCGCCACAAGCCAGCAGCATGACGGTGAATTCGGTCTGCTCTTCCACCACCGCAGCCGCAGCAGCCGGGCCGGCAACGGCCATCGATGCAGCGGAAACGCCGAACTTCTCTTCAAACGCCTTGACCAGGTCGTTCAAGTCCATCACCGTCATAGCGCCAACGGCTTCGAGGATATCTTCTTTGGTAATTGCCATAATCAATAAACTCCTAATTCTGAAAACTGGTAATAGCTGTCGATGGGATGCGCGTAACGTTCAAGCAGCCGCTTCTTCACGTTGCTTGGCAAGCGCGGCGAGAGCGCATGCAAAGCCCGTGACCGGCGCCTGCATGATGCCAAGCAACTTGCCGAGGAGCTCTTCGCGGCTCGGGATCGAGGCAAGCGCTTGCACGCCAGCCTTATCGAGCACCTTGCCTGCGTAAGAACCCGCCCTCAGGATCAGCTTGTCGTTGGTTTTTGCAAAGTCGTTCAGCACCTTCGCAGCAGCGACGGGATCCGTAGAAATGCTATAAATCAGCGGACCTGTCATTTGCTCGGCGAGACCGGAAAAACTGCTATCCGCCACGGCGCGACGCACCAAGGTATTCTTCAACACGCGCAGATATACGCCAGACTTTCGAGCCTGAGCGCGCAGGCGGGTGAGATGCGCCACCTGAATCCCGCTATACTCAGCCACGACGATTGTCTGGGCGTTGGCTACTTGAGCCGACACCTCAGCCACGACGGCTTTCTTTTCATCAAGATTGAGACCCACGGGCCCTTCCTCCTATCAAGTCAACACACGGCATATCCGGCCGGACATGCCGCCCCTACGGCGACCTGGATCAGGAGCCCGGCCAGACGCTCGAAGCGACTGCCGTGAAATTCCTGTTCGGGGCACACCGTCTGCGCAGGCCTGCAAAGCTTAAGCCGACCGACGATCTCTCGCCGACAGGCACCTGCGGTCTTTGACGATCTGCCGGTTGCGTCGAAGCCTCCGGCAGCCCAAAGTACGTCCGGGACAAGAAATCCCGATATTTCTTACAACGTGGTCGAATCTACCCGCACGCCCAAACCCATCGTGCTCGACACAGCAATTTTCTTCAGATACTGCCCCTTGGAACTGGCCGGCTTGGCTTTCACCAACGCGTCGACCAGAGTCTTCAGGTTTTCCTGAAGCTTTTCCACGCTGAACGACGCCCGGCCTATCGTGCTGTGCACGATGCCGCCCTTGTCGGTGCGATATTGCACCTGACCCGCCTTGGCGTTCTTGACGCCGGTCGCGACATCCATCGTCACGGTACCGACCTTGGGGTTCGGCATCAGGCCACGCGGGCCGAGAATCTGGCCGAGTTGGCCGACCACGCGCATGGCGTCCGGCGTGGCGATCACCACGTCGAAGTTCAGGTTGCCTTCCTTGATCTGGGCGGCAAGATCGTCGAAACCGACGATGTCGGCGCCGGCCGCCTTGGCGGCCTCTGCCTTTTCACCCTGCGCGAACACGGCCACGCGAACCGTCTTACCGGTTCCCGCCGGCAAGACTACCGAGCCACGCACCAGTTGGTCGGATTTCCGTGCGTCGATACCCAGATTGACGGCAACGTCGATCGATTCGTCGAACTTGGCCGTCGCCGTTTCCTTGGCCAATTTCAGAGCGTCGCCTACGGCGTAATTCTTGTTGCGGTCGATCTTGCCCTGCAGAGCCTTCTGGCGCTTGGTAAGGTTTGCCATTTCAGAGACCCTCCACCGTAATGCCCATCGAGCGTGCGCTGCCAGCGATTGTGCGTACCGCAGCGTCCATGTCGGCGGCAGTCAGATCCGGCATTTTTTGTGTGGCAATGGCTTCGCACTGCGCACGTGTCAGCTTGCCGACCTTGTCGGTATGGGGCTTGGGACTGCCCTTCTGAACGCCAGCCGCCTTCTTGATCAGAATGGTCGCCGGCGGCGTCTTCATGATGAAGGTGAAGCTCTTGTCCGCGAAGGCGGTAATCACCACCGGAATCGGCAAACCCGGCTCCAGACCTTGGGTCTGGGCGTTGAAGGCCTTGCAGAACTCCATGATGTTCAGGCCGCGCTGACCTAGCGCGGGGCCGATCGGGGGCGAAGGATTGGCCTTGCCCGCCGGCACTTGCAGCTTGATAAAGCCGACTATTTTCTTTGCCACGGCATAACTCCATTAAACGGGTACAAACGCGCCGGCAAAGGCGCTCCCCAAAAGATAAACGCGGCCTTGCAGCCGCAACTACTACAGCGCGTAAAATCGTCTACTGCGCCGCATCCGGGTCGAAGGATCACGCTTTTTCGACTTGACCAAATTCCAGCTCGACCGGCGTCGCGCGTCCAAAAATCGTCACCGAGACGCGCAAACGGTTTTTTTCGTAATTGACGTGTTCGACCGATCCGTGGAAGTCGGTAAACGGGCCTTCCTTGACGCGAACCACCTCGCCCGGCTCGAACAACACTTTCGGACGTGGCTTTTCGACGCCGTCCTGCATCTGTTGCATGATCTTGGCGACTTCCTTCTCGGAAATCGGCGTCGGCTTGTTGGCGGTACCGCCGACGAACCCCGTCACCTTCGGGGTGCTCTTGACCAGATGCCACGAGTCGTCGTTCATCTCCATCTCAACCAGCACATAGCCGGGGAAGAACTTGCGCTCGGAAATGCTTTTCTGACCCAGTTTCAACTCGACAACCTCTTCGACCGGCACCAGAATTCGCCCGAAAGCATCCTGCATGCCCTGGCGCTGAATACGCTCGGTCAGCGCGCGCTGTACGCTCTTCTCGAAACCCGAATAAGCATGAACCACGTACCAACGCATGCTCATGACTTTTTCCACCCAAGAACCATGTCGTACAACACCCACTCCAGGCTCTTGTCCGTCAGCCAAAGAAACGCCGCCATGACGACAACAAAAGCGAATACCGCCCCCGTCATCTGAAGGGTTTCCTTGCGCGAAGGCCAGACGACTTTCTTCGCTTCGGTCGCAGCTTCCTTGGCGAACCCGAAAAAGCGCTGTCCAGGCTCGGTCTGCCAAGCCACCGCCGATGCCACCCCCATACCCGCCAAGACGGCGAGAATACGCAGGATCATCGCCTGCTCGGAAAGCAGGTAAAAGCCGGCAACGCCGGCAGCAAGCAACACTAGCGCCAGCGCAAACTTGATTTTATCGGCCATTTCTTCTGCTTAGTTTAGTTAATGGCAGGGGCAGAGGGAATCGAACCCCCAACCTTCGGTTTTGGAGACCGACGCTCTGCCAGTTGAGCTATACCCCTGCGGCAGAGACTGAGAAAAACGCCGGGATTGACGCTCTTCTCGGTCTTTATTCTGTTACTCGATGATTTTTGCCACGACGCCGGCGCCGACGGTGCGGCCGCCCTCGCGGATGGCGAAGCGCAGGCCGTCCTCCATGGCGATCGGCGCGATCAGTTTGACCGTCATCTGGATGTTGTCGCCCGGCATGACCATCTCGACGCCCTCGGGCAGGGAGATGGCGCCGGTCACGTCGGTCGTGCGGAAGTAGAACTGGGGGCGGTAGTTGTTGAAGAACGGGGTGTGGCGGCCGCCCTCGTCCTTCGAAAGGACGTACACTTCGCCGGTGAAGTGGGTGTGCGGGGTGATCGAGCCGGGCTTGGCCAGAACCTGGCCGCGCTCGACGTCCTCGCGCTTGGTGCCGCGCAGCAGGACGCCGACGTTGTCGCCGGCCTGCCCCTGGTCGAGCAGCTTGCGGAACATTTCGACGCCGGTGCAGATGGTCTTGACGGTGGGCTTGATGCCGATGATTTCGACCTCTTCGCCGACCTTGACGATGCCGCGCTCGACGCGGCCGGTGACGACGGTGCCGCGGCCGGAGATCGAGAAGACGTCTTCGATCGGCAGCAGGAAGGGCTTGTCGACGGCGCGCTCGGGGGTGGGGATGTAGGAGTCGAGGGCGTCGGCAAGCGCCATGATGGAGCCTTCGCCGAGCTCGCCCTTGTCGCCTTCGAGAGCCTTCAGCGCGCTGCCCTTGACGATGGGGACGTCGTCGCCGGGGAAGTCGTACTTGGAGAGGAGCTCGCGCACTTCCATTTCGACGAGCTCGAGCAGCTCGGCGTCGTCGACCATGTCGCACTTGTTGAGGTAGACGATGATGTAGGGGACGCCGACCTGGCGGGCGAGCAGGATGTGCTCGCGCGTTTGCGGCATCGGGCCGTCGGCCGCCGAGCAAACCAGGATCGCGCCGTCCATCTGGGCGGCGCCGGTGATCATGTTCTTGACGTAGTCGGCGTGACCCGGGCAGTCGACGTGGGCGTAGTGGCGGGCGGCGGTCTCGTATTCGACGTGCGCGGTGTTGATCGTGATGCCGCGCGCCTTTTCCTCCGGCGCCGCGTCGATCTGGTCGTAGGCTTTGGCCTCGCCGCCGAACTTCGCCGACAGGATCGTGGTGATCGCCGCCGTCAACGTGGTCTTCCCGTGGTCAACGTGCCCAATCGTGCCGACGTTTACGTGCGGCTTCGTCCGTTCGAATTTTGTCTTAGCCATTTACAGTATCCTCAATAACCAGAAATTATTTCTTGTTGATCACGGCCTCGGCGACGTTCTTCGGCGCCTCAGTATAGTGTTTGAATTCCATCGAGTAGGTCGCGCGACCCTGCGACAACGAGCGCAACTGGGTCGAGTAGCCGAACATTTCGGCCAGCGGCACCTCGGCCTTGACCGCCTTGATCCCGCCGGGGATGTCTTCCATCCCCTGAACCATGCCGCGCCGGCTCGAAAGATCGCCCATCACGTTGCCCATGTACTCTTCCGGCGTTTCGACCTCGACTGCCATCATCGGCTCCAACAGGGTCGGCTGCGCTTTGCGCATCCCTTCCTTGAAAGCCATCGACGCGGCCATGCGGAAAGCGTTTTCGTTGGAATCGACGTCGTGGTAGGAACCGTCGAACAAGGTAAACTTGATATCGACCACCGGGAAGCCCGCAAGCACGCCGCTCGTGATGGAATCCTGCAAGCCCTTGTCGACCGCAGGAATGTATTCGCGCGGAACCGTACCACCCTTGATCGCGTCGACGAACTCGTAGCCCTTGCCCGGCTCGTTCGGCTCAATCTTCAGCCAGACGTGGCCAAACTGGCCGCGGCCGCCCGACTGCTTGACGAACTTGCCTTCCTGCTCGACAGCCTTCTTGATGCACTCGCGGTAAGCCACCTGCGGCGCACCAACGTTGGCTTCGACACCGAACTCGCGCTTCATGCGGTCAACGATGATTTCGAGGTGCAACTCGCCCATACCGGAAATGATGGTCTGTCCAGACTCCTCGTCGGTACGCACGCGGAACGACGGATCTTCCTGTGCCAGACGGCTCAGGGCGATACCCATCTTTTCCTGGTCTTGCTTGGTCTTCGGCTCGACGGCAACGTGGATCACCGGCTCCGGGAACTCCATGCGCTCCAGAGTAATGACGGCCGACGGATCGCACAGCGTTTCGCCGGTCGTCACTTCCTTGAGCCCGACACAGGCGGCGATGTCGCCGGCCAAAACTTCCTTGATTTCTTCGCGGTTGTTCGCATGCATCTGCAAGACGCGACCAATCCGCTCCTTACGGCCTTTGATCGGGTTATAGATCGTGTCGCCGGATTTCAATACGCCGGAATAGACGCGGATAAAGGTCAACTGGCCGACGTACGGATCAGTCATCAGCTTGAAGGCCAGCGCCGAAAACTTGGCGTCGTCGGACGCCTCGCGCGTATCCTGTTCGCCGTTTTCCTTCTCGCCGCCGACCGGCGGAATATCGACCGGAGAGGGCAAAAGATCGATAACGGCGTCAAGCATACGCTGCACACCCTTGTTCTTGAAGGCAGTGCCGCACAACATCGGCTGTATCTCGCAGGCGATCGTGCGATCGCGCAGCCCCTTGATGATTTCAGCCTCGGTCAGATCGCCCACTTCAAGATACTGATTCATCAACACTTCAGACGACTCTGCGGCGGCCTCGACCATTTTTTCGCGCCACTCTTCCGCTTGTGCCTGAAGCTCCGCAGGAATGTCGCGATAGTCGAACTTCATGCCCTGGGACGCCTCGTCCCAGTAGATCGCCCTCATCTTGATCAGGTCGACAACACCTTCAAAATAATCCTCTTTGCCGATCGGGATAACGATCGGCACTGGAGTTCCCTTCAGGCGGGTCGCCATCTGATCGACAACCTTGAAAAAGTCGGCGCCCTGACGATCCATTTTGTTCACGAAGGCGAGACGTGGAACCTTGTACTTGTTCGCTTGGCGCCAAACGGTTTCGGATTGCGGCTGCACGCCACCAACCGCGCAATACACCATACACGCGCCGTCCAGCACCCGCATCGAACGCTCGACTTCAATCGTAAAGTCGACGTGACCCGGCGTATCGATAATGTTGATACGATGCTCGGGATACTGGGTGGCCATGCCCTTCCAAAAGCAGGTGGTCGCTGCCGAGGTGATGGTGATGCCGCGCTCCTGCTCCTGTTCCATCCAGTCCATGGTGGCGGCGCCATCGTGCACTTCGCCGATTTTGTGGTTGACGCCGGTATAGAACAGGATGCGTTCGGTTGCCGTAGTCTTGCCGGCGTCGATGTGGGCGCTGATACCGATGTTGCGGTAGCGCTCGATAGGGGTTTTGCGTGCCACAGTAGTAACCTTCGCTGATAAAGAACAGAGGGCCGACAGAAAGGCTGCCGGCCTTATAGATGCGCCGCCTTATGGGTGAACTTAGAAACGGAAATGTGCGAACGCCTTGTTGGCTTCGGCCATACGATGCACTTCATCGCGCTTCTTGACTGCACCGCCACGATTTTCGGCGGCTTCAAGCATTTCTGCGGCCAGACGCTGACCCATCGACTTTTCGGAACGCTTGCGTGCGGCTTCGCGCATCCAGCGCATCGCCAGAGCCATGCGGCGGCTCGGACGAACTTCAACCGGCACCTGATAGTTGGCACCGCCGACCCGGCGACTCTTGACTTCGACCAAAGGCTTGACGTTATTCATCGCCAGGCCGAAGACCTCGATCGGATCCTTGCCGCCCTTGGCGACAATCAGGTCAAACGCGCCATAGACGATACGCTCGGCAACCGACTTCTTGCCGCTCATCATGATGGTGTTAACGAACTTGGAGACTTCGACGCTACCGAATTTCGGATCCGGCAGAATATCGCGTTTCGGTACTTCACGGCGACGTGGCATAACAACCTTTCATAATCACAATTCAGTTGAGGGACGGCGCGATGCGCCCCTCCCGGCCGCCCATCGGAGCGGCCACTTACTCGAACAACGCCTAGGCGGCCTTTGGCCGCTTGGCGCCGTACTTGGAACGGCTCTGCTTACGATCCTTGACACCCTGCGTATCGAGCGAGCCGCGCACCGTGTGGTAACGCACACCCGGCAAATCCTTCACCCGACCCCCACGGATCAGCACCACGGAGTGCTCCTGGAGGTTGTGGCCTTCGCCACCGATATACGAGATAACCTCGAAGCCGTTGGTCAGACGAACCTTGCACACCTTGCGCAACGCCGAGTTCGGCTTTTTCGGCGTCGTCGTGTAAACACGGGTACAAACGCCGCGCTTCTGCGGGCAATTATTCAGCGCAGGAACCTTGCTCTTGGCACGCACCGCCTCGCGAGGCTTGCGTACGAGCTGGTTGATGGTCGGCATATTTCTATCCCCAAGTTCTATGCAGCACACGCCGGCAAGCGGCCAAGACGCTGCAAAAAGCTAAAGCGGCCGTAAGCCGCCCTAGCCATTTTGTTATCACAAGCGAAGGCAATGGTTAGCCTTCGCCGACAAAGACTCAAGATTCTAGAGCCTATCCAAACTCAAGTCAACCGACCTGGGCATCCTGAACATTCTCGTCGCTCGCTGCGTCTTCAACTCCCGGAGCCTCTTGAGGCGCGGGAGTTTCTCCGCCGGCCGCATGTTTCTTGCGCGCCGTGTGATAAGCGAGGCCTGTTCCGGCGGGAATGAGGCGGCCGACGATGACATTTTCCTTGAGACCGCGCAGTTCGTCGCGCTTGCCCATGATCGCAGCCTCGGTCAAGACGCGGGTCGTTTCTTGGAACGATGCTGCAGAAATAAACGAATCGGTCGACAACGAGGCTTTGGTAATGCCCAGCAAGATGTGTTCGTAAGTGGCCGGAAGCTTGCCATCGGCGATCATTTTGTCGTTTTCGTCGAGCAGGTGCGCGCGCTCGACCTGCTCGCCCTTGATGAACTTGGTATCGCCCACATCCAATACGTTGACCCGGCGCAACATTTGGCGAACGATGACTTCGATGTGTTTATCGTTGATTTTCACGCCCTGCAGCCGATAAACGTCCTGCACTTCGTCGGTGATGTAGACCGCCAGCGCTTCGACGCCCTGCAAACGCAGGATGTCGTGCGGATCCGGAGCGCCATCGACGATGGACTCGCCCTTGTTGACCACCTGACCATCGTGCACCAGCACATGCTTGTCTTTCGGGATCAGGTATTCGTGGACAATGCCGTCGAGATCGGTGATGACCAGACGCTGCTTGCCCTTGGTGTCCTTACCGAACGACATCGTGCCTGTAAACTCGGCCAACATGCCCGCGTCCTTCGGCGTGCGCGCCTCGAAGAGTTCGGCAACGCGCGGCAGACCACCGGTAATATCGCGCGTCTTCGCCGATTCCTGCGGCAGGCGGGCGAGCACGTCACCGACCGAAATCTGTTGTCCGTCGAGCACGGTAATGATCGCGCCAACCTGGAAAGTAATGGTTACCGCATGGTCGGTGCCATGGATCTTGACTTCTTCACCAGCGGCATCGAAAAGCTTGACCTGCGGGCGCAGACCCTTCGTCTGTGCCTTGCCGCCGCGCTTCGGATCGATGACGACCAGCGTCGACAAGCCGGTGACTTCGTCGATCTGCTTGGCGACCGTCACCCCTTCCTCGACGTTCTCGAACTTCACCTGACCCGAGTATTCGGCAATGATCGGGCGCGTGTGCGGATCCCATGTCGCTAGCTTGGTTCCGGCTTTGGCCTGCTGGCCGTCCGCCACTTGCAGCGTAGACCCGTAAGGCACTTTGTGGCGCTCGCGCTCGCGGCCGTTGTCGTCGGTAACCAGCACTTCGCCGGAGCGGGTGATGACGATCTTATCGCCCTTGGCGCTGGTCACATAACGCATCGTCGACGTGAAACGCACGATACCGGCGCTCTTCGTGTCGACCTGGCTGGCGACGGCGGCACGCGATGCGGCGCCGCCGACGTGGAAAGTGCGCATGGTGAGCTGGGTTCCCGGCTCGCCGATCGACTGCGCCGCGATCACGCCCACCGCTTCACCCACGTTGACGGGCGTTCCGCGCCCGAGGTCGCGGCCATAGCACGCGGCGCAAAGACCGTAGCGCGTATCGCAGGTCAGCGGTGTGCGCGCACGCACTTCGTCGATGCCGAGCTGGTCGATCAGATCGCAATGATCTTCGTCGATCAACGTTCCGGCATGGATGACGGTTTCATCCGTTTCCGGATTGACCACATCGGCGATGGTAACGCGGCCCAATATCCGCTCGCGCAACGCTTCGATGACTTCGCCACCCTCGATCAGGGCTTTCATCGTGACGCCGTTTTCGGTACCGCAATCGTCCTCGATGACGACCAGATCCTGCGTCACATCGACCAGACGACGGGTCAGGTAGCCCGAGTTCGCCGTTTTCAGCGCCGTATCGGCCAGACCCTTACGCGCGCCGTGCGTCGAGATGAAGTACTGGAGAACGTTCAGGCCTTCGCGGAAGTTCGTCGTAATCGGCGTTTCGATGATCGAGCCGTCCGGCTTGGCCATCAGGCCGCGCATACCCGCGAGCTGGCGGATCTGCGCCGCCGATCCGCGCGCTCCGGAGTCGGCCATCATGTAGATGGAGTTGAACGACTCCTGCTTGACTTTCTTGCCGTGGCGATCGATGACCTCTTCGTGCCCGAGCTGCTCCATCATCACTTTGGCCACCTGGTCTCCGGTACGACCCCAGATGTCCACGACCTTGTTGTAACGCTCGCCGAAGGTCACCAGTCCGTTGGTGTATTGAACCTCGATTTCCTTTACTTCCTCTTCCGCCGCCGCAATGATGTCGCGCTTCTGCGCCGGAACCAGCATGTCGTCGGAACAGATCGAGATACCGGCGCGCGTCGCTAGGCGGTAGCCGTTTTGCATCAACTGGTCGGCAAAAACAACTGTTTCCTTCAGGCCGCAACGCCGGAACGCGGTGTTGATTAGCCTGGAAATTTCTTTTTTCTTCAATGGTTTGTCGAGCACGCTAAAGGGCAACCCCTTGGGCAGAATCTCGGACAACAAAGCGCGCCCGGCAGTGGTGTTGTAGCGCGTGAGCTTCTCCTTCCAGCCGTTGATCCCATCCCTCTCGAATTCGCGGATGCGCACGGAAATCTTGGCGTGCAGGTCGAGTTCGCCGGCCTGCATGGCGCGCGTAATCTCGGCCAGGTCGGGGAAAATCATTCCCTCGCCCTTAGCGTTGATCCGCTCTCGCGTCGCGTAGTAGAGGCCGAGGACGATATCCTGCGAAGGGACGATGATCGGCTCGCCGTTAGCCGGAGACAGAACGTTGTTCGACGCCAGCATCAGGGTACGGCACTCCATTTGCGCTTCGAGCGACAAGGGAACGTGAACCGCCATCTGGTCGCCGTCAAAGTCGGCGTTGAACGCGGCGCAGACGAGCGGGTGCAACTGGATCGCCTTGCCCTCGATCAGCGTCGGCTCAAAAGCCTGGATGCCGAGGCGGTGCAGGGTGGGCGCCCGGTTGAGCATGATCGGATGTTCGCGGATCACTTCTTCGAGGATGTCCCACACCACCGGCTCTTGCAGCTCGACCATCTTCTTGGCCTGCTTGATCGTTGTCGCCAGACCCATGATTTCCAGGCGGTTGAAAATGAAGGGCTTGAACAGTTCAAGCGCCATCAATTTCGGCAGGCCGCACTGGTGCAGCTTGAGCTGCGGGCCGACGACGATGACCGAACGACCCGAATAGTCGACGCGCTTGCCGAGCAGGTTCTGGCGGAATCGGCCGCCCTTGCCCTTGATCATGTCCGCCAGCGATTTCAGCGGGCGCTTGTTGGCGCCGGTCATCGCCTTGCCGCGACGGCCGTTGTCGAGCAGCGAGTCGACCGCCTCTTGCAGCATGCGTTTTTCGTTGCGGACGATGATTTCCGGCGCTTTCAGCTCGAGCAGGCGCTTCAGGCGGTTGTTGCGGTTGATGACCCGGCGATACAGGTCGTTCAGGTCGGAGGTGGCAAAACGGCCGCCATCGAGCGGCACCAGCGGACGCAGATCGGGCGGCAGCACCGGCAGAACTTCCAGCACCATCCAGTCGGGCTTGATGCCGGATTTCTGGAAGCCTTCAAGAATCTTCAGGCGCTTGGAAAACTTCTTGTTCTTGGTTTCGGAACTGGTGGTTTCGAGTTCGGAACGCAACTGTTCGACTTCGCTGCTCAGATCGATATTGCGCAAAAGCTCGCGGATACCTTCGGCGCCCATCGCCGCGTAGAAATCGTCGCCGTATTCCTCGACCTTGGCGAGATAGTCGTCCTCGGTGAGCAACTGGCCCCGGTTAAGCGGCGTCATCCCAGGATCGCAGACAACGAAGGCCTCGAAATACAGTACCCGCTCGATGTCGCGCAAGGTCATGTCGAGCACCATGCCCAGACGGCTCGGCAAGCTCTTCAAGAACCAGATGTGCGCGACCGGCGAAGCGAGTTCGATATGCGCCATACGCTCGCGCCTGACCTTGGCCAGCGTGACTTCGACACCACATTTCTCGCAGATCACGCCGCGATGCTTGAGACGCTTGTATTTCCCGCAAAGACACTCGTAGTCCTTGATCGGGCCGAAAATTTTCGCGCAGAACAGGCCGTCGCGTTCGGGCTTGAAGGTGCGATAGTTGATCGTTTCCGGCTTTTTGACTTCGCCGTAAGACCACGAGCGTATCTTGTCCGGCGACGCGAGGCCGATGGTAATCGCGTCGAATTGCTCTTCCTGCGTTACCTGTTTGAACAAATCAAGCAGTGCTTTCATCTTTCACTCCATTCGGGGTGAGAATCATAGTTCTCTGTGCTGCAACCTGGGCCTCGGGAGCCCCTCGCTCAATCGTCTTTACCGGCCTCGCTAATACCGTTCGAGGTCGATATCGATCGCCAGCGAGCGGATTTCCTTGACCAGCACGTTGAAGGACTCCGGCATTCCCGCATCGATCTTGTGATCGCCCTTGACGATGTTTTCGTAGACCTTGGTGCGTCCGTTCACATCGTCCGACTTGACGGTAAGCATCTCTTGCAGCACGTAAGATGCGCCGTACGCTTCGAGCGCCCAGACTTCCATTTCGCCGAAACGCTGGCCGCCGAACTGCGCCTTACCGCCCAGCGGTTGCTGGGTCACGAGCGAATACGGGCCGGTCGAACGGGCGTGCATCTTGTCGTCGACCAGGTGATGCAGCTTGAGCACATGCATGTAACCGACCGTGACCTTGCGCTCGAACTGTTCGCCGGTGCGCCCGTCGAACAGGGTCATCTGGCCGGATTCCGGCATACCGGCAAGCGCCAGCATTTCCTTGATCTCTTCTTCCTTGGCGCCGTCGAAGACCGGAGTCGCGAAGGGCACACCGGCTTCGAGGTTGCCCGCCATTTCAAGAATTTCGGCGTCGTCGAGCTGGCTGAGATCTTCCGGCCGTCCGTTACTGTTGTAGACCTTGTCGAGGAAACCGCGCACCTCCTTGGCGGTCGCCTGACGACGCAGCATGTCGCCGATCTTGAAACCCAAACCCTTGGCGGCAAGACCGAGGTGTACTTCGAGAATCTGCCCGACGTTCATCCGTGACGGAACGCCCAGCGGGTTCAGCACGATGTCGACCGGACGCCCATCCGCCATGTACGGCATGTCTTCGACCGGCACGATGCGCGATACCACACCCTTGTTGCCGTGGCGACCCGCCATCTTGTCGCCCGACTGCAAGCGACGCTTGACGGCCACATAGACCTTGACCATTTTCTGCACGCCCGGCGGCAGCTCGTCGCCCTGGGTGAGTTTTTTTCGCTTTTCCTCAAATGCGATGTCGAAATCCTTGCGCGTCTGCTCCAGACCCTCGCGCAACGACTCCAGTTGCTGCGCGGCGTCTTCGTCTGCCATGCGGATATCGAACCAGTGGTGGGGATCGATTCCGTCGATGTATTCTTTGGCAACCGGAGTCCCCTTGGCCAGTTTCTTCGGCCCTCCGTTGGCGACCTTGCCGACAATCAGACGTTCGACACGCGCGAACGCATCGCGTTCCACGATACGCATCTGGTCGGCAAGATCGAGTTTGTAGCCGCGCAAGTGATCGTCGATGATCGACTGTGCGCGCTTGTCGCGCTCGATGCCTTCCCGTGTAAACACCTGGACATCGATGACGGTTCCGGCAATACCCGAAGGCACGCGCAGCGACGTATCTTTCACGTCGGACGCTTTTTCGCCGAAGATCGCGCGCAGCAGCTTTTCTTCCGGGGTCAGTTGGGTTTCGCCCTTGGGCGTCACCTTGCCGACCAGCACATCGCCGGCTTCGACTTCGGCACCGATGTAAACGATGCCCGACTCATCCAGGCGCGAGAGCTGCGCCTCGCCCAGAGATGCGATGTCGCGGGTAATCTCCTCCGGCCCAAGCTTGGTATCGCGGGCGACGACGGTGAGCTCTTCGATATGGATTGACGTAAACCGGTCTTCGGCGACGACGCGCTCGGAAATCAGGATCGAATCCTCGAAGTTGTAGCCGTTCCACGGCATGAAGGCGACCAGCATGTTCTGGCCGAGCGCCAGTTCGCCCTTGTCGGTCGAGGCGCCGTCGGCGACCACATCGCCTTTGGCGATGTGGTCGCCGACGCGCACCAGCGGGCGCTGGTTGATGTTGGTGTTCTGGTTGGAGCGCGTGTATTTCACGAGATTATAGATATCGACGCCGACCTCGCCCGGCACGGTTTCCTCGTCGTTCACCCGCACCACGATGCGCGACGCATCGACATAATCGACCACGCCACCGCGCAGCGCCTGAACCGCAGTCCCCGAGTCCACGGCGACGGTACGCTCGATACCGGTGCCGACCACCGGTTTTTCGGGGCGCAGACAAGGGACTGCCTGGCGCTGCATGTTGGCGCCCATCAGCGCCCGGTTGGCGTCGT
>JACQYA010000058.1 GCA_016208425.1 Betaproteobacteria bacterium | reverse complement strand
CCGAGCCGAAACTCGGCGCAAAGAAGAAAACGTAACCCCGCCGCGGGACGATCAAACAGTCAGCTCGGCCAACGGCCAGCGGGGACGGACGGCAAACGCGCCCGCCGGCTTGCTCGTTGCCCCGGCCTGCAAGCGCAATGCGCCGGCCAGGGCAATCATGGCGCCGTTGTCGGTGCAGAATTCCAGTTCCGGGTAGAAGACCCCGATTTTCATTTTCCCGGCCTGCTCGTCCAACTGCCTCCGTAGTTCGCGGTTGGCGCCCACCCCGCCGGCGACGACCAGTTGTTTCAAGCGGCTTTCCCGGACGGCGCGCAAGGATTTTTTGACCAGCACCTCGACGATGGCGTCCTGGAAGCCGCGCGCGATATCGGCGCGCTGCCGCCCGTCAAGCCCCACCCCTTCCGTATCCAACTCGCGCACCCTGGTCACCACTGCTGTTTTCAGCCCGCTGAAGCTGAAATCGAGGTCGCCCGAATTCAGCATCGGGCGCGGCAGTTTCACCAGCCCCGGCCGGCCAAGCTCGGCCAATTCCGCCAGAGCCGGCCCGCCCGGATAGCCCAAGCCAAGCAGCTTGGCGGTTTTGTCGAAAGCCTCGCCGGCGGCGTCGTCCAGCGTTTCGCCCAGCAACTCGTACTCGCCGACGGCGGTGACGCGCATCAACTGGGTATGGCCGCCGGAAACGAGTAGCGCGACGAAGGGAAAGCGCGGCGGATTGGCTGACAACAAAGGCGACAGCAGATGGCCTTCAAGGTGATGTACCGGTAGCGTCGGCACGCCGAGCGAAACCGCCAACGCTTCGGAAAAAGCGGCTCCGACCAGCAATGCCCCCGCCAGCCCAGGTCCTTGCGTGTAGGCGATAGCGCCCACCTCGTCGAGCGAGCGCCCGCTATCGTCCAAAGCCTCGCGAAGCAATGGCACGACTCGCCTGATGTGGTCGCGCGAAGCGAGTTCAGGGACCACGCCGCCATACTCGCCATGCATCGCCACCTGCGAATGCAGCGCATGCGCGAGCAAAGCGCCACGCCCGTCCGTGTCGTACAGCGCGACGCCGGTTTCGTCGCATGAGGATTCGATTCCGAGGATCAGCATGGGGCGGCATTCTATTGCATTTTCGCCGGGGTTGGCTCCGCCGAGCCGCCCCTCAAAAACAAACCCCCGAGGAACACTCGGGGGTTTGCTAGTCCGATCCAACCTTCCGATCAGTCGGTCACGATCTTATGGTTGTTCAACAGCTCCTGGATAATTTGCTGATCGGTGCTGCTGCCCAGCAAATCGACTCCCGCCAGAATGATCGAATGGTCGTTGCCCGATCCGTCTTTCACATCGATCACCGTCGAACTACCCTCCCGCTTGATGCTCAGGAGACCGTCAAGATCGCCGCCCTGCTCGCCCGGCAAGAGATCGCGCAGATCGAGCACGTCGTGCTGCACATCAAAGCCCTTGACCAACAAGTTGCCATCCTCGGTTCCAACCTTCCACACGCTGGCTTCTGCGTCGGAAGTCAGACCCGTGGCGGCAGCCGCCTGGCCGTGCATGGCAACGGCTTCGGCAGCGATGCGATCACCGGCGCCGAAGAACACGTCTGTCATTTCACGGGTCTGGCCATCGGTCGATGTGTAATCGCCGAGCAGCATGTGCAGGTTGCCGCTCTCGGCCGCGTCGGATACGGTATGCGCCAGATTCAGGCTTTGCACGCCGACCGATCGCAGGCTGACCAGTTCGCCCTGATCGGTCACACCGTCGGTATCCAGATCTCGCCAAACTTGGAGCTCGTTGAATCCGAGGTCGAGACTGTTGATGATTCCGTCCTGGTTGCTATCAAGCTGCGCCAGCGCTTGGAAACCGTCCCGGGTCTTGCCGCCCTGCCCGTCCGAGGTACCGCTGCCAAACAGCTCGGAACCGTTGTTGATCTGGCCGTCGCCGTTGATGTCGCGCACCAGCAGCCCATCCTGCGCACTAACCCAGCCAACGTTGCGGGCGACACCATCGTTATTCACGTCGAAGTTGACGCCCGCATCCAGCCCGACAGAATGAACGCCATCGCCATTCAGATCGAGGACGAGCGGTGTATCGACGTTTGTGATATACCCTGTGCCTGTTTTGCCGCCCACGGTCAGCAGGGTTGTTTCAGTGTGCTCATCCAGGTGGTCTTTCAACGTCGGGTAGGTGACCGTGAAACTTGTCACACCGGCCGGAACAGTGATGTTGGAACCGCTAATCGTGACACCATTGCTGAAGGTTATGGCGGTGCCAAAATCGACACCCGCCGTGGCGGTGCCACCCGCGAGGCCAAAAGCGTAGGTAGTCGGCGTTGTAGAGGCACCAGACAGCGTGACGGTGTGCACCAAATAGCTAGTGTGCACATCGTTGGCGCTTTCGGGCGCCGTGGCGCAGCCGACATTGCAGATGGTCGGCGCCGTGCGGGCGTCGTCGTCGAGGATCGTGCCGATCCCCGTACCGTCGCCGATCGCGGCGCCGTTGGTGGCGCCCGACAGGGTGACGGACATCGTCTCGCTGCCTTCGTACACGTTGTCCTGCGCCGTCTGCACGGTGAAGGTGCGGCTGGTCTGGCCGGCCGCGAAACTGAGCGTGCCGCTG
>JACQYA010000047.1 GCA_016208425.1 Betaproteobacteria bacterium | reverse complement strand
CCGGCGCTTTCAACCCGCGGACCGGGAATGCGGCGCGTGCCGCCGGGCGGCACGCCCGGTGCCAGATAGACCGGTTTGCCGCGAACCGCGGCATCTTCCCGGACCTTCGCGCGCGGGGCACCGGAGAAGACGGCCGGGCACATCGGTTCGGGCGGCCGGACCCGCCGGGCCGCGACTTCCGCCACGGCGGCGCCGGCGACGCCGCCGACGAAGCCCGGCGGGACCCCGGCCCCGCACATTTCACCCGGAAAGCCCCGTATCCCGCGCACGGTCATCCCGCGCGCGCATGGGCGATCTTGTCGCCAAAGCCGGTGAAGCGGCGTTCGCGCTTGCCGGTGGGTGCGTCCCGGACGACCCGTCGCGGCCGCGCGGTACCCCGATGCGCAAAGAGCCGTCGCCGGCCAGGGCGGTCTTGCCGCTTCTGCCGTTGCGGTGGCCGGCCAATTGTCCGGGCTTGGCCGTCCCGGGCCGGCAACCCGGGCGGTGGCTCATTCCGGCGCCCGGGACGCGCCCAACCACGGCCTTCTTGAAACCCCGCATCACGCTTTCCGCCGCTCCGGCGGCCACCGGGCCTGTGGCCGCCCGGCCAAGCCGTTCCGGCGGAATTTGCGGCAACGACGCCTCCGTCCCGATCACGACTTTCTTCTTGCTCGGCATACATGTTCCTTTCTTCCGACATGTTATGCCTCACACACAAAATTTCGGACAGGCTCCAATCTCAAGCCACCGGCTTTGCCGGTGGTATCTGACTGCCGCTAATTCCCGGGGGATTACCGCCCAACAACGAGACCGTCCGGTTTGATCGCCACTGTCTCACGCCGTCAATTGCGCGTAGAGGAGCGGCAGGCGCTGGGGCAGATCTTCCGTTTTGCGCAGGATGGTAAAGCCCGCCGGGCCGAAGACGTGCGGCAGGTAATCGGCGCCCTCACGGTCGATGGTGACGCAGAAGGGGCGGATGCCGGCGCGGCGCGCCCCGATCACGCTCATGCGCGTGTCTTCGATGCCGTAGCGCCCTTCGTAGACATCGATGTCGTGCGGTTTGCCGTCGGAAAGGATGAGCAGCAGGCGAACCGTCGCCGGCTGTTCCGCGAGCAGATCGGTGGCGTGGCGGATGGCGGCGCCAATGCGCGTGTAATAGCCGGGGCGCAGCGCGGCGATACGGCCGCGCGCGGTTGCGTCGAACGGCGAAGCGAAGTCCTTCAGCGCGTGGCAGCGAACGTGGCTGCGTTTGAGCGAGGAGAAGCCGAACATCGCGAAGCGGTCGCCGGTGGCCGAAAGCGCTTCGCCGAACAGCACCAGGCTGTCGCGGACAACGTCGATCACGCGCTGCGTGTCGCTGACGTGGGCATCGGTCGACAGCGACAGGTCGGCCAGCACCAGGCACGCCAGATCGCGCTCCTTCCGCACCTGCGCCAGATAGACACCGGCGCCGTCGGCATGTTGCCCGGCCAGCCGGTCGGCGCGCTGGCGGACGCAGGCGTCGATATCCGGCTCGTCGCCGTCGGGTTGCGCCTTCGCCCAGCGGCGGGCCGGCGCCAGCGAGGCGAACTGGCCGCGCAGTTTGCGCGCCGCGTTCCGCAGCCGCTCGGGCAGCGGCTGCGGAACGGCATTGCGCGATTCCAGCATCTGCAGCCGGCACCAGCCGGGTTTGAGCTGCCGGCGGCGGTAGTCCCATTCCGGCAGGGCGATCCCCTCGCCGACCGGCAGGTCGTCCGCGGCGGCCGACGGCAGGTCGAGATCGAAGCGGATTTTCGAGGCGACGCGCCGCCCGTCGTTGTCGGCGATGACCAGTTGTTCCATGTTCTCGGCGGCGCGCCCGGCATCGGGGTTGGCGTCGTCGTCGGGCGCCCGGTCGACCTTGATGAAATCGGCCCACGAAAGCAGGCTTTCGGCGCGGAACATCATCAGCATCGGCGATTGCTTGTCGGGCATTTCTTCGCGCCGCGCGGCGTGCCGTTTCGGGGTCGCGGATTCCTCTTGCGCATCTCCGGCGCCCTCGTTGCCGCACGTGGCGCGCGACGGAGCCGCCGCCGCTTCCGGCAGCGGGTAGAGCCAGATCAAGACCGGTTGCGGCGGGCGCGCCGTGCGGCGGGCCAGCACGGGCAGGCCGGCGACGCTGCCGGGCTCTTCTATGGCGGCGCGTATCGCCCGCTCCTGCGCCGCCTCGTCGGCCGGAAGCGCGTCGGGCGCCATGCGCCCGGCAAACGTTGCCCCGGCCAGCCGCCGGTAGCGCGGCAGCAGCCCCGGATAACGCGCCAGAGCCGCCCGCGCCGCCTGCTGGTTGCGGACAAGCCAGCTTCCCGCGCCGGGATCGTGGGCGGCCAGGGCGATCAGCCAGAAATAGAGATCGCGGTTCAGGTCGCGTTGCGGGAAATGCGCGATGGTCGGCGGCAGGCGCAGCGTTTCCGCGTCGCGCGCGGCATGCGACGATTTGTCGCCGGAACCGGCCAGCCGCGACAGCCAGAGCCGCCGCGCGCCGTGCGCTGCCTCGCCCGCCGGGGTGACGCGCAGGCCGGGGTCGCCGCCCAGCGCCCGGAACACGACCCCCGCCGATTTCTCGATTTCCGCCAGGCGGACAAGCGCCTCGGGATAATCCCGCCGCGCGGCCCGTGTCACGAAGCGGTGCCATAGCCCGCCGACCCATTCTTCCATCAGTCGCGCTTCCCGGTCAGGCTGACGCTGGCTTCGTTCTGCCGCGCTTCTTCGTCTTTTACCCAACGGAGCAAACTGCCCTGCGGGCCGGGTTGTTGCACCGTGCCGCAAGCGGCGATGCACAGCCCGCACTGCGTGCAGGCGAACATCGCCCGCTTTGCCAGACGCGGCCGCAGGCGCATCGGGCAGACGCCTTCGCAGGCGGCGTAGCCGGGCCCGTCCGCAGCATAGCAGGCGGCGCAGTCGGCCGCCCGGCCGCGCTGGAAACCGACGACCAGGGCGCGCCGGTTGGCGACCCAGGCCAGGCTCTGGAACAGGCCGGCGGCGCAGCCGTAGCGGCAGAACAGATGGCGCGCGAACAGGAATTCGAGGGTCAGGACGACGGTGGCGGCGGCGATGAAAATGGCCTGGTTGCGCGTCGGCGCCAGCCGCCACAGATTGCCGTACACTTCGGCCGGCGGCAGCAGGTAGGTGAGCAGCGCGACCGCCCAGACCAGAGCGAAGCCGGCGGCCAGCGGCGCGGTGATCAGCCACCAGCGCGCGTCGACGCGATAGCGCGAGCCGTCCGGGTTGCGCGCGGGAAGCGGCGTCGCCTCCCACACGCTGGGCTTGCCGGTGGCGTTGCACAGCAGGCGGTTGATCGTCTCGACCACCGAGAAGTGCGGGCAGAGCCAGCCGCAATAGAGCCGCCCCCAGCGCCAGGCGACGGCGATGAAGATGGCGCCGCCGCCCAGCAGCGGCAGGAAAAGACGCAGCAGGATGTTCGCTGCCGCCCGCGTGCCGCCGATATGGCCGGCAAAGAAATCGTCGAGACCCAGACGCCAGTCGAACCCGAGCAGGATGGCGTGGTTCTGCGTCAGGTCGTAGCGGAAGATGTCGAATACCGGGGCGAGAACGAAAAGCGCGAAGAACGCCGTTTGTGTTATCCGCCGCTTGTATTGGAGCCGGGCCGAACCGTTCATCCGGGATCTACCTGGCGAAGCTCGCCAGCACCACCTCATGCAGCGCGGCGGCCACTTCGACATCGTCGGTCAGGCTCTCGACCAGAGCGGCGCGGCACGCTTCAACCGGGTCCAGGCCGTCTCCGATCAGGATCGCCGCATAAACGAGCAAGCGCGTGCCGGCCACCTCTTCGAGATCGACATCCTTCAGCGCGCGCAGGCTGCGGCCAAGTTCGACCAGCCGCCCCGCCGTCGTTTCGGTGCAGCCGGTCTCGGCGCGGAGGATCGCCCGCTCGCGCGCGGCGTCCGGGAAGCCGAAGCGCAGGGCGACAAAGCGCTGGCGCGTCGACGGCTTCATGCCCTTGAGGAAATTCTGGTAGCCGGGGTTGTACGACACCACGAGCATGAACGATGCCGGCGCGTGCAACAGTTCGCCGGTGCGGTCGATCGGCAGGATGCGGCGATGGTCGGCCAGCGGATGGATGACCACGGTGGTGTCCTTGCGCGCCTCGACCACCTCGTCGAGATAGCAGATGCCGCCCTCGCGCACGGCGCGGGTCAAGGGGCCGTCCGACCAGTAAGTCGAGCCGTCGCCGATCAGGTGGCGGCCGACCAGATCGGCGGCCGTCAGGTCGTCGTGGCAGGCCACGGTATGCAGCGGCAGGCCGAGGCGTGCCGCCATGTGCGCGACAAAGCGGGTCTTGCCGACGCCGGTCGGCCCTTTGATGAGCACCGGCAGGCGGTTTTTCCAGGCGTGCTCGAACAACGACACCTCGTTGCCGGACGCCTCGTAGAAAGGGGTAGAAGGGACAGGATTCATTCGGGAAAGCGCCTCGATCGATGCGGCACAATGGTTGGCATTCAGGTGCGACAAACGGAACCCGGCCTGGCGGCCGGATTCCGCGGGCGGACAGGCGACGGTCAGGCGGCGGTTTTCTCTTCACCGCCGTTGTAGAAGAAGCTGGCGATATAGATGACGAGGCCGACCAGGAACACCACGCCGGCACCCTCGCGCAGCCAGTAGAACAGGCCGATCTGATCCTGCGTCGCCATGAACGGCAGCGGCGTCGCGGAAACCCGTTGCAGCCAGACCTGCAGGATGCCGGCGGCGGTCAGGAACAGCGTGATGAAGACCATGGCGACCGTCATCAGCCAGAAGCTCCACATCTCCAGCACCTGCGCCTTGCTGGAGTTGGCGGCGCGGCCGCGGATCAGGGGCATGGCGTAGGAGATCATGGTAATCACCACCATCACGTAGGCGCCATAGAAGGCCATGTGGCCGTGCGCCGCCGTTACCTGGCTGCCGTGCGTGTAGTAGTTCACCGGCGCCAGCGTGTGCAGGAACCCCCACACTCCGGCGCCGAGGAACGCCATCACCCCGGTGCCCAGCGCCCACAATGTCGCGGCGCGGTTCGGGTGCTCCCGGCGGCGGCGGTTCACCATGTTGAAGGCGAACACCGTCATGGCGAAGAAGGGGATCGGCTCCATCGCCGAGAACACGCTACCCCACCACTGCCAGTATTCGGCCGACCCGATCCAGTAGAAATGGTGGCCGGTGCCGATGATGCCGGAAACCAGCGCCATCGTGATGATGACGTAGAGCCATTTGTCGATCACTTCGCGGTCGACGCCGGTGACTTTGATCAGCACGAACGCGAGGATCGCGGCAAGGATGAGTTCCCACACGCCTTCGACCCAGAGATGCACGACGAACCACCAGTAATACTTGTCGCGCGCGATGTTGTCGGGGTTGTAGAAAGAGAACAGGAAAAACACCGCCAGCCCCCACAGGCCGAGCAGCAGTACCGTGCTGATCGCGGTTTTGCGCCCCTTGAGCACCGTCATGGTGATGTTGAAGAGGAAGCCGATGGCGACGATCACGATGCCCAGCTTGGTCGGCAGCGGTTGTTCGAGAAACTCGCGCCCCATGGTCGCCAACAGATCGTTGCCGGTCCACTCCGCCAGCGAGGCATACGGAACGAACAGGTAGCCGAGAACCGTCAAAGCCGCCGCCACCAGAAATATCCAGAACAGCGCGATGGCCAGCTTCGGGCTGTACAGCTCGGTTTCCGACTCCTCCGGGACGAGATAGTAGGCGGCGCCCATGAAACCCATCAGCAGCCACACGATGAGGGCGTTGGTATGCACCATGCGCGCCACGTTAAAGGGGATGGCCGGGAACAGAAAATCTCCGATGACGTATTGCAGGCCCATGACCAGGCCAAACAATATTTGTGCCACGAAAAGTCCGATCGCGGCCGTGAAGTAGAACCTTGAAACCGCTTGCGATTGAAATTGCATCATGCTTCTCCTCGATCAGCCTTCGATGTTTGGCGGCCAGTTGGACGTGTTGATTTCCGAAACGTATTTGAGGAACGCGGCGATCTCGTCCAGCTCTTTTTCGGACAGATTGAACTGCGGCATCTGCCGCCGCCCCGGCGTACCGCCCGGTTGCGCCTGTATCCACGACTTGATGAACTCGGTGCCGCCGGCATCGCCGCCGCGACGCTTGTACACGTTGCCCAGCTCCGGCGCAAAGTAGGCGCCCTCGCCGAGCAGGGTATGACAACCGATGCAGTTGCGCGTCTCCCATATCTTTTTCCCGGCAGCCACCTTCTCGGTCAGGTTGGCGCGGTTGTCGCGGGTGGGAAGCACCTGCTCGTTCTGATAAGTCAGCGCGAGAAACAACAGGGCGAAAAAAACCGTCCCGCCATAGAAAATGTTTCGCGCCATCGAGGGGGTAAATGATCGGCTCATGGAGGCTCCTTTTTGAAGCTGCACAGTGCAGCGCGTGGAGATTCTACGGAGCGGGTCGGGATAATTTTTGACCGGCATCAAGAGCGGTAGCGGGGTGGACGTTTTGTCGCAGGCCTGGCCAATCAGGTGACGATGGCATCGCGCGGAAGAAAATTTTTGGGATGAGCGCGTCTCGCCGCGAATCGCGTTTCCGAGAAGAGAAAAAATCTTGGTAACTGCTCAGACCCGTGCCCCGCTATAGGCATGAGAGGTGCCATGAGCCTGAATCGTTGCGAAAAGTCTTGTTAATCAGGAAAGGTCGAGACTACAGCACGATCTGCGTTCCCAGTTCGACCACACGGTTCGATGGGATTTTGAAGAAGGCGGTTGCGCTGCCGGCGTTGCGGAACATCGCAACGAAGAGAAGTTCGCGCCAGTAAGCCATTTCGGAACCCAGTTTCGGAATCAGCGTTTCGCGCCCGAGGAAGAAAGAGGTATCCATCATGTCCATGCCGAGTCCTTCGTCGGCGCAAAGGGCGAGGGCGGCCGGGATGTCCGGCCCGTCTTTAAATCCATAATGCACGATGACTTGCGAGAAATTTCCGGGAAGGCGATAAACGTTGACGCGGTCGATATCCGGCACGAAAGGAATATCGAGAACCCGCACGCTCAGGATGACGACCTGCTCGTGCAGCGCCTTGTAATGCTTCAGGCTATGGAGCAAGGCATGCGGTACGGAATCCGGGTCGGGCGTCATGAAAATGGCGGTGCCGGGAACGCGGTCAACGCCGCTCTGCGCGATGTCGGCGATAAAAGGCGTTAGCCTGAGCGCTTCGGCTTCCATACGACTGTGCAGCAGTTCGCGGCCGCGTTTCCAGGTGGTGAGCAGAACAAAAATCGCGAGACCGAAAACCAGCGGAAACCAGCCGCCATCGGCAATTTTGACCGAATTGGCGAGGAAGAATCCGACGTCGATAAAAATGAACGGCAGCGCACCGAGGACGGCGCGTAGCGGACTCCAGTTCCAGAGCCGGGTTGCGACGGCGATAGCGAGAACGTTGGTAATCAGCATCGTGCCGGTTACTGCGATGCCGTACGCTGCAGCCAGATTCGACGATGTGCCGAAGCCGATGACGAGGGCGATGATGGCGACCAGCAGGAGCCAGTTCAAAGCCGGGAGGTAGATTTGCCCAATTTCCCGGTCCGAGGTGTGCTGCACTTCGAGACGGGGCGTGTAGCCGAGCTGGATCGCCTGCTGGGTGATGGAGAAGGCGCCGGAGATGACCGCCTGCGAGGCGATGACCGTCGCTACGGTCGAGAGAATGACTAGCGGATAGAGCGCCCATGCCGGCGCCAGCAGGTAAAACGGGTTCTCGATGGTGGCGGGGTCGGCAAGCAACAGAGCGCCTTGACCAAAATAGTTGATGACCAGCGCCGGCAGGACGTAGCCCAGCCAGGCGTATTGGATGGGGCGGGCGCCGAAGTGGCCCATGTCGGCGTAGAGCGCTTCGGCGCCGGTGATGCACAAAACGACGGCGCCCATCGCGAAAAAGCCGAGTGTCGAATTGCCGATCAGGAAATTGAAGCCGTACAACGGGTTAACGGCGGCCAGCACGGCCGGGTTTTGCAAGATGCCGGTCAGTCCGAGAACGGCCATCACCGCGAACCAGAGCACCATGACCGGCCCGAACAGCGCGCCGACGTTCGCCGTGCCCCGGCGTTGAAACAGGAACAGGACGATCAGGATGGCCAGCGTTATCGGCAGAATGTAAGGTTTGAACGCCGGCGTAATCAGTTCCAGCCCCTCGACTGCCGAAAGCACGGAAATCGCCGGTGTTATTACGCCGTCGCCGTAAAACAGCGCCGCCCCGAACAGTCCCAGCGCGATCAACAGCTTTTGTCGCCAGGAGGTCGGGTCGCCTTTTTGCAGGGCGAGCGTCATCAGCGCGATGATGCCGCCTTCTCCCTTGTTGTTGGCGCGCATAATGAAGGAAACGTACTTCAGCGTGACGACGATAATCAGCGACCAGAAAAATAGCGAGAGGATGCCCAGCACATTGCCCGGCGCGATGGGCACCGGGTGATGCGTGCTGCCGAAAACCTCCTTGATCGAATAGAGCGGGCTGGTGCCGATGTCGCCGTACACGACGCCGAGAGCGGCCAGGGTCAGCGTAGCGAGGCGTTTGTTGTCTTGTGTTTGCATGAGGGTTTTTCCTTCTTCAAGGCTGAAACCGGTAACCGACGCCGGTTTCCGTCAGAAAATGCTTGGGCTGGGTGGGGTCGTCTTCCAGTTTCTGGCGTAAGTGGCCGATATAGACGCGCAGGTAATGGCTGCTTTCGACGAACGACGGCCCCCAAATCTCGCGCAGCAGGTTGCGTTGGGTCATCACCTTGCCGGGATGGCCGATCAAGGTTGCAAGCAGGCGGTATTCGATAGGCGTCAGATGAACCTCTTTTCCGGCCAGGGAAACGACGCGCCGGGACAAATCGACCGTGACGTCGCCAAACTCGACGATCGGCGTCGCCGAATCGCCGCTACGGCTGCGCCTGCGCAGCAGGGCGCGGACGCGCGCGCGCAGTTCGCCCACGCCAAACGGTTTGGTCAAATAATCGTCGGCGCCGGCATCCAGCGCATCGATCTTGTCGTTTTCCTGCGAACGCGCCGACAGAATGAGAACCGGACTATCGGACCATCCCCGCAAATCGCGTATCAGGTCGATACCGTTGCCGTCCGGCAGACCGAGGTCGAGAATCAACAAATCCGGCCTGCTTAACCCGGCGTCGATCAAGCCCTGAGCCATCGTTGCGGCTTCTATAACCTGACAGCCTTCCTCCTCGACAGCAATACGGACGAAGCGGCGAATCTGTTTTTCGTCTTCGATCAGCAGCACCTTGGGGCTTGGGGAGTTCATGCAAATTGTTCCTTGTTCTTCTTCTCCTCTTCCTCCTCCTCGACGACCGGCGGCACGCCCCCGGGCAGCGTGAAGCGGACGCAGGCGCCACCTTCCGGCCGATTCTCGGCGCCGATTTCTCCGCCATGCGCTTCGACGATGGCGCGGCAGATGGCCAGTCCCAGCCCCGTTCCAGGTTTGCTCGATTCCGTATGCCCGCGGACGAACATATTGAACAGATCGTCCCGCTTGCCAACCGGGAAGCCGGGGCCATGATCGCAGACGCGAATCTCGACAGATTCGCCCAAGAGCCGTGCGTACACCTCCAGACCTGTCCCCGGCGGCGAGTACTTTGCCGCGTTCTCCAGCAGATTGCAGAAAACCCGCTCCAGCAAGACCGCGTCGAATTCGAGCAGCGGCAGGTCGGGCGGCAGGGTCACGCGCACCGGATGCGCTTGCAGCGCACTCCCGAGCAGTTTGATGCTGGCGCCGATGACCTCTTCGACAGGCTGCCATTCGCGGCGCAATATCACATCGCCGGCATTCAGCCTGGCCATGTCCAGCAAATTGCCGACCAGGCTGGCCAGGCGGGCGGCCTGTTCATGTATCGCCTGCGCGGTTTCCAGGGCTGGCGGCGGCAGTGTGGGTTTTATCAGGAAGAACGAATCGGCCAGCCCGATCAGAGCGGTCAGCGGCGTGCGCAAATCGTGGGAGAGCGCGGAAAGTATCGAACTGCGAAGCCGTTCCGACATCATGTCAAGTTGCGTTGCCTGCGCGACGTCTACGTAATGCAGGCGTTCGATGGCAATCGCGATCAACGAGGCCAGCGCTTCAAGCAGTGCAAGGCTTTCCGGGGGCAACTCCGGTGCGTCGTCGGAAAACGCCACCGCCAGGACGCCGCGAACCCGCATCGAAGCCTTTAGCGGCAGGTATAACGAGGCGTATCCGTTTGCTTCGTGGCTGCGCACCGTTTGCCCGCTGGTCTGAGCTGTCGTGGCGAGGTGCGGCGCCAGCCGGACGGAATAAAGTGGCTCCGTAGCGGATCTTTCTTCCGGCAAGCGGTCATGATCGTCAGCCAGCAGAATTGTCGCCCGCGCATTGAACTGGACACGGAGGAAACGCTTGCTGATTTCAATCGCATCCTCAAGGGTCAGCGTTCCCGCCAGCCGTCGGGCAATTTCGTACAGGGCTTTCGTTCGTTGCTCGCGAATACGCGCTTGCCGGGCCTGCTGTTTCAGCCCTGCGGTCAGTTGGCCGGCGATCAGGGCGGTAATCAGCATGACCGCGAAGGTAACCAGGTACTGGATATTGGCTACCGCCAGCGAAAAGCGGGGCGGAACGAAAAAGACATCGAACAGCAGGACGCTCAACACCGCCGCCAGCACGGCGGCGGCGCGTCCCAGGCTGACCGCCAGCAACAATACCGTCAGCAGGAACAGCATCACGATGTTGGCGAGATCGAGGTAGTCGAGCAGGGGCGTGGCCAGCAGCGTTGTGCCGGAGCAAGCCAATACCGTGAGCAGCATGCGCTGCCAGGAAGTGAAGCGTTCGTGGGGTTGGGTCAGACTATCTTCGCTGTTCATGATCGGCTCCGCTACGCGAGGTTTGTTCAGCCTGATCGCGCACGTATCAAAATGCCGAAGATTCTGGCAACCCCGACGTAAAAATGTCGTAAAGATTTCCGGCGCCGCCCGATGTGGATAGGCGGTTCAGCAGAGCATGAAGCGGAGCGCGCTCCGGTGCGCGGCTTCGGCCATCGCCGACAGCGCCGCGTCCGGTGGGTCGAGTTCTTCCTTGACGATTTCGGCGACACGGCCGATCGCGGTAGCTGCGGCGCTGGCGTCGAGAAACAGTGCGCGCGTGCGGCGCGCCAGAATATCCTCGATCGTTCGCGCCGCCTCGTAGCGGATGGCGAAACGGACCATCGCTTCGGTGTAAGGGAAAGCCGCATGCAGGCGCTGGGCGCTTCCCGGCAACATGGCAAGTATCGGAGAGTCGGCGCCGTAGGGATCGCTGCCCGGCCGGGCCGGGCAAGCGTGCAGTTTCAGACGCTTCGTGCTGCATGCGGCCGGGTGCAGGCCGGCCAGCCTGGCCGCCTGATCGACCACCTGTTCGGCCATCAGGCGGTAAGTCGTCCATTTGCCGCCGGCAACGGTTATCAGGCCGCTCCTGGCGACCAGAACGGCGTGTTCGCGCGATAGGGCGGCGGTACGGGTCTGCCCGGAGCCACCGCAGTCGTTCTCGGGGTGCAGCAGCGGGCGCAGGCCGGCGAAGGCGCTGCGGATATCTTCACGCCGCGGCGGGCGACCGAGCATGCCGGACGCAGCGCGCAGCAGCGTGTCGACTTCTTCGGCCAGCGGTTGTGGATCGGGCGGCAGATCGTGGCGTTCGGTGTCGGTGGTGCCAAGCAGCAACTTGCCCTGCCAGGGGATGGCGAAGATCACCCGGCCGTCTTCCGTTTTCGGGATCAGCAAGGCGCTGTTGCCGGGCAGGAAGGCGGCGTCGAGCACGAGGTGAATGCCCTGGCTGGCGGTAATCAGTGGCGGGGCATTGGGTTCGTCGAGGCGGCGAAACTTGTCGGCATGGACGCCGGTGGCGTTGACGACGGCGCGCGCACGGATCTCGAAGTTTTCCCCGGTTTCGGCATCCTGCGCCCAGGCGCCGACGATGCGACCGGAGCCAGCGCACTTGATCGGATTGCCGGCCGGCAGATAGTTCAGGCAGGTGGCGCCGAGGTCGGTCGCGGTGCGCATCAAGGCGACGGCCAGGCGGGCATCGTCGAACTGGCCGTCCCAGTACTGAACGCCGCCGACCACGCCGTCGGCGCGCAGGCCGGGCAGCGCCGCCAGCGTTTCCTCGCGGTCGAGCAGGCGCGAGGATTGCAGGTTGTGGTGGCCGGCCAAGAGATCGTACAGTTTCAGGCCGCCGGCGAAAAACAGGCGCTCGGTCCGGCTGCGGGCGGGGATCACGAAGGCCAGCGGGTGTACCAGGTGGGAAGCGTTTTGCAGCAGTAACGCACGTTCGAGCAAGGCGTGGCGAACGAGCGCGATGTCGCCCCGGCGCAGGTAGCGCACGCCGCCGTGAATCAGCTTGGTGCTGCGCGATGAGGTGCCCGAAGCAAAGTCGCGCGCTTCGATGAGCAGCGTCCGGTAACCGCGTGCGGCGGCATCGACCGCAGCCCCCAGCCCGGTCGCGCCGCCGCCGATAATCAGGATGTCCCAGGGGCGTGCCTCGCGCAGCGCCGCCAGACCTTCTTCACGGATCAGACGGGCGGGCATCGGCCGGCTTCCGCCCAGTTCAGCGAACGCTGGACGGCACGCCGCCAGCCGGCCAGCAAGGCATCGCGTTGCGCGGCCGGCAGGTGCGGCCAGAAGCGGCGTTCGGCGCGCCAGAGCGAGGCGATCTCGGCTTCGTCCCGCCAGAAACCGACCGCCAGACCGGCCAGATAGGCCGCGCCGAGCGCCGTGGTTTCGGTGATTTGCGGGCGCACCACGGGTACGCCGAGCAGATCGGCCTGGAATTGCAGCAACAGGTCGTTGCCGGCAGCGCCGCCGTCGACGCGCAACTCGCTCAGGCGCTCGCCCGAATCGGCTTCCATGGCTTGCAGCACTTCCGCGCTCTGGAAAGCGATGGCTTCTAGCGCAGCGCGGGCGATGTGCGCGCGTGTCGTGCCGCGTGTCATGCCGAGCAGCGCGCCGCGCGCATACGGGTCCCAGTAGGGGGCGCCCAGACCGACATGGGCCGGCACCAGATAGACGCCGCCATTGTCGGGCACCGACGCGGCGAGCGCCTCGATTTCGTCGGCGCTGGAAATCAATCCCAGTCCATCGCGCAGCCACTGGACGACCGCGCCGCCCATGAAGACGCTGCCTTCGAGCAGATACGTGGTTTGCCCCTGGCGTCGCCAGCCGACCGTGCCGAGCATGCGTTGCCGCGACGCGATGGGCCGTTCGCCGGTGTTCATCAGCAGAAAACAGCCGGTTCCGTAGGTGTTCTTGGCCATGCCGTGCGCCAGGCAGGCTTGCCCGAAAGTGGCCGCTTGCTGGTCTCCGGCGATGGCGGCCAGCGGGATCTCGCCACCCAGCCATGCCGCGTCGACCGTGGCGAGCATGCCGCTGCTGTCCGCGACTTGCGGCAGCACGGCGCGCGGAATGTCGAGCAGCGCCAGCAGCTCATCGTCCCAGCACTGGCGATCGATGTCGAAGAGGAGGGTGCGCGAGGCGTTGGAAGGGTCGGTGAGATGGGCGCGACCGGCGGAAAGTTTCCACGCCAACCAGCTATCGATGGTGCCGAAAGCCAGCTCGCCGCGTTCGGCGCGTTGGCGCGCTCCGGGAATATGGTCGAGCAGCCATTTCAGTTTGGTGCCCGAAAAATAAGCGTCGAGGACGAGGCCGGTGCGTTGCCGGAAAAGTTCGGCGTGACCGCTCGCCGCGAGCGCCTCGCACAGCGGGGCGGTGCGCCTGTCCTGCCAGACGATGGCGCGATGCAGCGGCTCGCCGGTGGCGCGATCCCAGAGCACCGTCGTTTCGCGCTGGTTGGTCAGTCCGACGGCGACGATTTGTCCGGCCGAAATATCGTTTTCGCGCAGCACGGCGCGCGCGACGGCGAGCTGGGTCTGCCAGATTTCTCCGGCATCGTGTTCGACCCAGCCCGGTTGCGGGTAATGCTGGGCGAACGCCTGTTGCGCGATGCCGCCGATGGTGCCGCTACGGTCGAAAAGAATCGCGCGCGAACTGGTCGTGCCCTGATCGAGGGCCAGGACGACCTGTTGTCGACGGGCGGAGCCTGTATCCATAACGCCTCCGTGAACCCGGGTTGAAGTGCGTCCGCAGCCCGGCGGCTCAACTGGCGCTGACTTCGACCCGGTTGCGGCCGTTGTGTTTGGCGGCGTAGAGCGCTTTGTCGGCGGCCTCGATCAGCGCGCTCTGCGTCTGGCCGTGCTCGGGGAAGGTGGCGATGCCGATCGAGATCGTGCTCTTCATCGTGATGCCGGCAAAGGCGATGCGCATCGTCTCGAATTCGTGGCGCCATTGCTCGGCGCGGGCCAGCGCGTCATGGCGGCTCATGTTCGGCAGGACGAGAAGGAACTCTTCTCCGCCGTAACGGCACGGAATATCCTCGGCGCGCGAATTGCGGAGCAGCAGATCGGCCAGGGATTTCAGCACTTTGTCGCCCGCCGGGTGGCCGTAGGTATCGTTCAGTTTCTTGAAGTGGTCGATATCGAGCATGATGATGGTCAGCGGCGGGCCTTCGCGCCTGGAGCGCGCCAGCTCGCGGTCGAGCATTTCGTCGAGGTAGCGGCGGTTGTACAGACCGGTCAGCGCATCGTGTATTGCCTGCTTGCGCAGTTGCTCCTGCAAGCCGTTGATTTCGCCGAGGCGTTCCATCAGGTGCTCGTTGATGGCGCGCGTCGCGTCCTCCATTTCGTGTTGCTCGGTGACATCGTTCATCATCCAGATGCCCTGGTCGAGAAGGTCGACGTAATGAAATTCGATAGTCTTCTCCGCGCCGTCCTTGCAGCGCACGCGCAATTCGACAGGCCCGCTGGCGTGCCCGGACTGGCGCGAAACGGCGACCATCTGCGAGCCGGTTTTGATGGCGTGATCCCGGTAGGCCGGGTCGGGGTAGGCGAGCGGCAGCCAGTCGTGCAGGGCGGCCACGTCGTCGGGCGTGTAGCCGAACAGCGCCGCGAATTTTGCGCTGCGGTGGGTGATGCGCCGCGAGGCATCGACGATCAGCGTGGCGATCGGCAATTCAAACAGGATGCGTTGCAGCCGTTCTTCGGCGAACTTCCGCTCGTCGATGTCCTGGACGACGCAGATGACCTGCTCGATTTGACCGCCGTCGCGGCGGATGGGGGCGGCCGAGATCGATGCCCAGAACGTGCTGCCATCCTTGCGGATGAAACGCTTGTCGATGGTGTAGGAGCGGATCTCGCCGGCAATCAGGGCGTCGAGCCGTTCGCGGCTGATCGGGATGTCGTCCCCGAACGTGATGTCGACGTTGCTGCGCGCGCATATCTCCGCTTCCGAATAGCCGAGCATCCGCGCAAAGTGCGCGTTGACCTCGGTGTAGCGGCCGTCCGGCGACGACAGGGCGATGCCGACCACGGCGTTATCGAAGATCGCGCCCAGCCGCCGACGGTCGTGCGCCAACTGATCCTCGGTGCGCGCAATTTCGACGTGACCGATGCCGATCTTGTGTTGTAGCCGGCGCTTGATGGCGAGCAGGTGGATGACCAGCGCGCCCAATCCGGCGGCGATGAAATATGAGCCGACATCGAGCCAGCGCAACCAGCCCGGGTCGACAGCGCCCGTCGCGCTAGCCTGGGCGACGCCGAAGCCGGCGGTCAGGCCGACGGCAAGAGCCAAACGCTGGGCGCCGGCGTGCCGCATTCAGCCGCCGCTTTCCTGGGCAGCCGCATTGTCGGCGAAGAGAAGAAAGGCATTCATGATGTCCGACCCGGAATAGCATGGTGAAGGTTCAACAACGGATAGGTCGATTTTAACCCCAATTCAGGCGGCAAGGCCGTGGAATCGCCGTGGACAGCCGCGATAAGGGGACGTCAAGGCGGGTCTGGTTTATGCGCGCGCCACCCGTTTCAGGCAGTCCAGATACAGCTCGGCATCCATCGCGCCGCCCGTTCGTTGCGCCCGCCAGATCGTCTCGCCCAAGCATTCGAGGAGCGCGTGCTCGGCGGCGTGTTCGTCGAGGCGGCCGCGCAGTTTGTCGAAGGCCGCGCGGATGCCGGGCGGCTGGTCGATGCCGGTTTGTTCGGCGATGGCCAGATGCAGCGACAGGTGGAGGAAAGGGTTGCTTTCGCCGCCTTCCGGGGTGAACTCCCTGTCCAGAGCCGCTTCCGGGTTCTCCAGCAGCGCGTGATATTCGGGGTGGCGCAGGATCAGGTCGACGGCCGTCGCTTCCGCCCCCTCCAGAATCGAGCGTTCGCGATGTTTGCGCCAGGCGCCGCAAAAAAAGTTGCGTACCTGCTCGCGCGATGGATTGAACATGGGTTTTCCCCGAGCAGTGGTTAAGAGACGCAGCTTATGCCGCCGGGCGCAATACCCGCCGATGTTGTGCCGCCCGTGTCTGGAAGCCGCACCAAATGGCGTTCTACAAGGGGGTTGCCATACGTAGAGCGCCTACCCATGCGGCCTCCAGGCCGGTGTCTGGGGTAGCGTCATGGCGGCGGCGTCTTCGGCTTGTATTCGCAGAGGTCGGCGATCGGGCAGCGCCAGCAGTCCGGCTTGCGCGCCTTGCACACATAGCGTCCGTGCAGGATCAGCCAGTGGTGGGCGCCGTGCATGAACTCGCCCGGCACGGCTTCGAGCAGCTTCAGTTCGACGGCCAGCGGCGTTTTGCCGGGCGCCAGTTCCGTCCGGTTGGCGACGCGGAAGATGTGCGTGTCGACCGCGATGGTCGCTTCGCCAAAGGCCGTGTTGAGCACCACGTTGGCGGTTTTTCGGCCGACGCCGGGGAGCGCTTCGAGCGCTTCGCGCGTCGCGGGGATCTGGCCTTGATACCGTTCGATCAACAGGCGGCAGGTGGCGATGACGTTCCTCGCCTTGCCGCGATACAGGCCGATGCGGTTGATATAGCCTGCTAGCGCCTCATCGCCGAGAGCCAGCATGGCGTGCACGTCGGGTGCGTCGGCAAAGAGCCGGCGCGTGGCGAGGTTGACGCTCTTGTCGGTCGCCTGCGCCGAGAGGATGACGGCGATCAGTAACTGGAACGGCGATGCGTATTCGAGTTCCGTAGCTGGCGTCGGGTTGGCGGCGCGCAGCCGGGCGAAGAGTTCGTGGCGCCGGGCGGCGTTCATGGCGTTTGATCGCTAGCGTCGGGGGTGTTGTACGGCCCGAGAAAACGGGTGCCGTTGAAATGAATCATGCCTATCCGGTTGACGCTCAAGGACACTATGGGTAGTGGGTTTGGAAATCGGCGAAATCGCGGCAACGCGGGTGCGGCGATCCTCGCCAAGCCCAGCGGGACAAGGACGCATGTCCGTCGCGGGGCGGTTTTGATGGGCTTTCCCGGAACACCATATTTAGTGGCATTGGGCGTTAACCGGATAGGCGAAAGTGAGAGATCCGTCCGTGGCAGCCGCCGGCGCTCACAGGTTCCGGTGCCGCGCGGTGCTGGCGGGCGCTGGCGCGGGCTTCGATCCAGTTTTTCCAGGCGATCATGCAGCCGAGCAGGATGAAGGCGCCGGGTGGCAGCATGGCGAGCAGCAGGCCGGGGTAGTCGGCGGGGAGGATCTGGAGCGGTTGCAGGCCGGGGAAGACCATGTCGATGCCGGAGAACAGCGTGCCGCCGCCGATGAACTCGCGCATGCCGCCGAGCACGGCCAGCGTCCATAGCATGCCAACGCCCATGAAGACGCCATCGAACATCGATTGCAGCGGGGGATTCTTGTTGGCGAAAGCCTCGACCCGCGCCAGCACGATGCAGTTGGTGACGATCAGCGGGATGAAGATGCCGAGCACCAGATACAGCTCGTGCAGGTTGGCGTTGAACAGCAGATCGACAACCGTGACCAGCGCGGCGACGATGAGGATGAATACCGGGATGCGAATCTCGTGCGGGATCAGGTTGCGCAGGCTGGCGATGGCGACGCCGGAAAGCGCCATCACGACGATGGTGGCTAGCGAGAGCATGACGCCGTTGACCAGGTTGGTGGTCACCGCGAGCAGGGGGCACAGGCCGAGGATCTGGACGATGCTGGTGTTCTGCTTCCAGACGCCGTTGGCGGCGATCTGGCGCAATTCTTCACGGGGTATCATGGTCGAGTCCTCATTTGCTCGCAAAAAGTTGTTCGCGGTTTTCGGCGACATAAAGCGCCGCTTTGCGTACCGCCTTGACGACGGCGCGCGGCGTGACGGTTGCGCCGGCCACCGAATCGAAATAGCCGCCGTCCTTTTTGACCTTCCATTCGCGCTCGGTCATGCTCGTCGGAGATTGGCCGTTGAACTGGGTGATCCACGGCCGTTGTTTATTCTTGTCCTTTTTCGGCTCGATGTAGTCGCCCAGGCCGGGTGTTTCCTTGTGCTGCGTGACGCGCACGCCGGCCAGCGCGCCGTCGCCGTCGATGGCAAGCAGCAGGCGAATCTTGCCGGCGTAGCCGTCCGGAGCGACCGCTTCGAGAACCAGCGCGGTGTTCTTGCCCTCCCTGCGCGCGCGGTAGACGGTCGAGGGTTCGTCGAGGCCGAGCAGCGGGTTGGCACCGATGGTCACGGTATCTTTCAGCAGATCGTTGTCGTAACTGCCGCGCGGCAGCACTTCGTCGATCAGCCTCATTTTTTCCTCGGCGGCGGAAGCGTCGAGCGCTGGCTTGGTCCAGATGTAGGCGCCGGACAGCAGGCCGGTGAAAATGATGACGAAGAGAAACAGGATCGTCGCCGTGCGCACGGCCATAGCCGAAGCGGCGGGGTGTTTTGGCGTGTGCGTCATCGCCCGCCCTTTCGCCCGGATTTGCCGTCGGGGCGCATCCCGAAAATCGGTGGTTGCGTATACATGTCGATCAGCGGAACGCAAATGTTCATCAGCAGCACGGCGAAGGCGACGCCGTCCGGGTAGCCACCGAAGACACGGATGATGTAGGCCAGCACGCCGGCGGAAAACCCGAAAATGAGCCTCCCCTTGGGCGTCGTGCAGCCGGTCACCGGATCGGTCACGATGAAGAAAGCGCCGAGCATGGCGCCGCCCGAAAGCAGATGGAACAGGGGGTTGGCAAACTGCGCCGGGTTCCATAGCCAGAGCGCGCCGGCAAGCAGCGACAGGCCGGCGACGAAGCCGGCGGGCGCCTGCCAGTGGATGATCCGGCGCTGCCAGAGCCAGAGACCGCCGAGCAGGTAGCCGCCGGTCACCCACTCCCAGCCACGGCCGGCGAAGTTGCCGAAAACGTCCTGGTTGGCGAGCAGGGCGGGGACATCGACGCTGCCTTCGCCGAGCTTGAGCGCGGTTTTGATCGCATCGAGCGGGGTCGCGCCGCTCATCGCGTCGACGCGCGGCGCGAGGCCGAAGACGATTTGCAGTTGTTCGAAGAAACCGAGTTTCAGGCCGATGGCCGGCCATTGCGCCATCAGCGCCGGGAAGGAGACGATGCACACGGCGAAGGCGACCATCGCCGGGTTGAACGGGTTCTGACCCAGGCCGCCATAGAGATGTTTGGCGACGATGATGGCGAACAGCGCGCCGACGACGATCAGCCACCACGGCGCGAGCGGCGGGAAGGTGAGCGCGATCAGCCAGGCCGTGACGATGGCGCTGCCGTCGCCGAGAAACAAGCCGAGCGGCTTGTTCAGCAACCTGAGCATGAAGGTCTCGCCGGCCAGCGCGGCAATCGTGGCGATCGCCAGTTGCACGACAATCATCGGGCCGAAAATCCAGACGTAGGCGGCGATGCCGGGGAGCAGGGCAGCCAGCACTTGCAGCATGACGCGCCGCACGCTGGCGTTGTTCAGCAGGTAGGGCGGGGTGGTGAAGTCCATCATTGGTTTGGTGCTTCCTGCGCGGCGGTCGTTTGCGGCTCTGTCCGGGACTGTTCGGCCTGCAAGGGCGCGCGGCGGGCTTCGATGTCGGCGATTTCTTTTTTCTGCGCCACCGTCAGTTCGTCCGTATTTTTCGGTTGCGCGGCCTCGCGCTGGACGCGGGCGCGTTCGATGGCGGCGGCGATGGCGGCTTTCTTCGCGGCATCGGCGTCGGCCGGAACTGTGCCGGCCGCTGGCGTGCCTTCCGGCGCTGCTGGCCCGGCTTTCTTTTCCGCCGTTTTGGCGGCAGCGGCCTTAGCCAGGCGCTCGGCTTTCTCGGCTTTTTCGCGCTCGTCGCGCAGGTTGCGGAACTCGAAGCGCGCCTTGGCTGCGTCGGCCAGGTTCTTTTCGCGTTCGCGCGCCCATATCTCGCTTTTGGCGAAGCGGAAATACTGTACCAGCGGGATGCGCGACGGACAGACGTAGCTGCAACAGCCACATTCGATGCAATCGAAGATGGCGTATTCCTGCGTCTTTCCGAAATTCCTGGCGCGCGCGAACCAGTACATCTCGAATGGCTGGAGTTCGTGCGGGCAGGCTTCGGCGCAGGCGCCACAACGGATGCACGGCATTTCCGGCGCCTTGGGCGGGAACAGCGTCGGCGACCCGGCGATGATGCAATTGGTGGCCTTGACCAGCGGCGTGTCCAGGCCGGGCATCTCGAAACCCATCATCGGGCCACCCATCAGGTAGCCGTTGGTGTCGGCCTTCGGCTCGCCGAGCGCGATGAAGTCCTTCAGCGGCGTGCCGATCAGGACTTCCCAGTTGCGCGGGTGCCCGACATTGCCGGTCAGGGTGACAATGCGCGAAATGACCGGTTCGCCGTGCGCGATGGCGCGATACGCGGTGTAGGCGGTGGCGACGTTGAAACACTGCACGCCTAGCTCGGTCGAGCGCTTGGCGGCCGGCACTTCCTTGCCGGTGAGGACGCGGATCAGCTGTTTTGCCCCACCTGCCGGATAGCGGGTCGGCACGGCGATGACCTCGAAGCCTTTGCACTCCGCGCCGAGCGCCAGCACGGCTTGCCGCATGGCGGCGACCGCTTCCGGCTTGTTGTCCTCGATGCCGATCAGCACGCGCTCCGGTTGCAGCAGGTCGCGGAAAATGGCGATGCCGCGCACGACATCCTCGCCGCGCTCGCGCATCAGCAGGTCGTCGCAGGTGATGAAAGGCTCGCACTCGGCGCCGTTGATGATCAGTTCACCCATCGGCACGGTTTTCGATGCGGCGAGTTTCCCGTGCGTCGGGAAGACGGCGCCACCCAGGCCGACAACGCCGGCATCGCGCAGGATCTCGCGCACGCGCTCGGGCGCCAGCGCCTTGGTGTCGGCGGGCGTGCGGGCTATCCATTCGTCGCGGCCGTCCGTTTCAATGACTACCGAGAGGGTGGGCAAGCCCGACGGATGCGCGGTAACGTGTTCTTCGATTGCCGCGACCGTCCCCGAGCTTGGTGCATGCACCGCCGATGAGATCCAGCCGTCCGCCGCGCCTATCGGCTGCCCTTTCAGCACGCGGTCGCCCGCCTGAACCAGCGGATTAGGCGTGCCGCCTATGCTTTGATGCAGCGGGACGATCAGGCGCGAGGGCAAGGGCGCTTTGCCGATAGGCGCTTGCACCGAAGGCGCTTTATTGGTTTGCGGCTTGACGCCGCCCTTGAATTTGAAGAGTCGCTGGAGCATTGCGGTGGTCACGGGCGTTCAGGCCACTCTCTTGATGTCGACGACCGGATACTTCCACTTCCAGTTGTCGATGTTTTGGACGATGGGCTCCATGCGGATGCATTCGACCGGACAGGGTTTGACGCACAGCTCGCAGCCGGTGCACAAAGACCCGACGATGGTGTGCATCTGTTTGGCCGCGCCGACGATGGCGTCGACCGGGCAAGCCTGGATGCACAGCGTGCAGCCGATACACATCAGCTCGTCGATGATGGCGACCTGTTTCGGTTTTTCTTCCGCGTCCAGCGGCTTGACTTCGCGGCCGAGCAGGTCGGCCAGTTTGCGCACGCCTTCCATGCCGCCCGGCGGGCACAGATTGATGTCGGCCTCGCCGCCGGCAATCGCTTCGGCGTAGGGTTTGCAGCCCGGATAGCCGCATTGCCCGCACTGCGTTTGCGGCAGGATAGCCTCGATCTTCTCGACCAGCGGGTTGCCTTCGACCTTGAACTTGACCGAGGCGTAGCCCAAGGCGGCGCCGAGCAGCAACGCGCCAAACGCCATGACGGCGATGGAGGCGATCATTGGTATCTGTCCAGACCGGCGAAGCCCATGAAGGCCAGGCTCATCAGGCCGGCGGTGACCATCGCGATGGCGGTTCCCTTGAAGTAGATCGGTACGTCGGCGCCTTCGACGCGCTCGCGAATGCCGGCAAAAAGCACCAGCACCAGCGAAAAGCCGACCGCGCTACCCGCGCCGAAGAGCAGCGAATCGACGAAGTTGTACTTGTTGGAGATGTTCAGCAGCGGTACGCCAAGCACCGCGCAGTTAGTCGTAATCAGCGGTAGATAGATGCCCAGCACCTGATGCAATACCGGGCTGGTCTTCTGGAGCACCATTTCGGTCAGTTGCACGATGGCGGCAATCGTGACGATGAAAGACAGCGTGCGCAGGTATTCCAGCCCGAAGGGCAGCAACAGCCAGTGGTCGATCACATAGCTCGCACCGGTTGCTAGCGTCAGCACGAAGGTCGTCGCCGCGCCCATGCCAAAAGCCGTTTCCAGTTTTTTGGAAACGCCCATGAAGGGGCAGAGGCCGAGAATCTTCACCAGCACGACGTTGTTGACCAGCACGGCGCCGATGACGATGAAGAGGTAGTGGATCATGGTTTGCTGAAATAGGGGACGTTCCGATTATCCCGTTTCGGGAACATGCGTTCAACCACGTTGTGAGTAGATGTTTGCCCGGCCGTCGCCGGATTCCAGTTATTGGTGCGGCCGGCGCGCGCGCAGTGTAGCGATCGATGCTGCCGCCTCGCTGACCAGATCGGGGCCGCGGTAGATGAAACCCGAATAGAACTGCACCAGGCTCGCGCCGGCCTCGATCTTGGCGGCCGCGTCGCCGCCGTTCATGATGCCGCCGACGCCGATGATCGGAATTTCGCCGGCCAGAGCGGTCGCCAGCTTTTTCAGCACGGCGGTGGACAGCGCGAGAACCGGCGCGCCGGAAAGGCCTCCCGTCTCGCTGGCATTCGGCAACCCTTCGACGCCGGCGCGCGAGAGCGTGGTGTTGGTGGCGATCACGCCATCCATGCGGTGCTGGCGCAGCAAATCGGCAATCGCCCGGATCTGGGCGTCTTCCAGATCGGGGGCGATCTTCAGCGCGAGCGGAACGTATTTGCCGTAACGCTCGGCCAGCTTGGCCTGCGCGTTTTTCAGGCTGCCGAGCAACGCGTCGAGCGCGTCGTCCTTTTGCAGCTCGCGCAGATTCTTCGTATTCGGGCTGGAGATATTGACGGCGACGTAGCTGGCGGCGTTGTAGACGCGATCCAGGCAAAGCAGGTAATCGTCGGCCGCTTTTTCCATCGGCGTGTCGAAATTCTTGCCGATATTGATACCGAGGATGCCGCCATGTTTGGGGAACTGCGCCGCCGCGACGTTGGCCAGCAGCTTGTCGACGCCGCCGTTGTTGAACCCCATGCGGTTGATGATGGCCTGTTTTTCCGGGATGCGGAACAGGCGCGGGCGCGGGTTTCCCGGTTGCGCGCGCGGCGTGACGGTGCCGATTTCGATAAAGCCGAAGCCCAGCGCCGCCAGCGCGTCGATATGGTCACCGTTTTTGTCGAGTCCGGCGGCGATGCCGACCGGGTTCGGAAATTTCAGCCCCATCGCGTCGACCGGGTCGGCCGGCACCGGTTTGGCGAGCAGGCAGGCAACACCGGCGGAATTGAGAAACTCGACGCCGGTCATGCCCACGCCGTGGGCGGTTTCCGCGTCGAGCGCGAAGAAAAACTTGCGGATCAGTGGATAAAGCATCGGCCGATTTTACCGCATCGCAGCATGGGATGGGGGGTCAAGCCAGCGGCTCGATATGCTCGATCATCAACTGTGGCGTCTGCACGCCGTTGTAGTCGTTGATCGCCAGCCGGTAGGCGGCGCGTATTTTGTCGCCGGGGGCGACGCCGAAATTGAACTGGATCGCGTCGAGCTGCGTCTCGCCTTTGCGTACACGCATTTTCAGGTGTTTGTCCTTGAGGATGCGCTGGCTTTCGACGACAAATTCATCCTCGAACAGCGGTGCCGGGAAGCCCTGGCCCCACACTTCGCCTTCCAGCAGGCGCGCGGTGGCGAGCGAAAAGTAGGCGGATTCGAGACCGCCGTCGGTTTCCAGCGTGCGCGTCAGGTCGGCGGGCGACAGCAGCTCGTCGGCGATTTGGGCGAAGAGTTCGCGAAAGCGCGGAAAATCGGCTTCCCGCATCGTCGCGCCGGCGGCCATCGCGTGCCCGCCAAAACGGATCAGCAGGCCGGGCGCCCGCTTCGAGATGAGGTCGAGCGCATCGCGCAGGTGCAGGCCGGGGATCGAGCGCCCGGAACCTTTGATGTCTCCCCCGCTTTTGCCTGCCTCGCCGGGCGCGAACGCGAACACCGGCCGGTGCAGTTGTTCCTTGATGCGCGAGGCGAGAATGCCGACCACGCCCTGGTGCCAGTCGCGGTTGAACAGCGCGACGCCGGCGCCGGACTCCAGGTTTTCGAGGTGGAAAACGGCCTGTTCCTGCATGCCGGCTTCGATCTCGCGCCGTTCACGGTTTAGCGCATCGAGCTGCTGGGCGATGTTCATCGCGCGCGCCGGGTCGTCAGTCATCAGGCATTCGATGCCGGGCGACATGTCCGAAAGGCGGCCGGCGGCGTTCAAACGCGGCGCGATCATGAAGCCCAGGTCGAAGCCGGACGCTTGCGCCGGGTCGCGCCCGGCGGCGTGGAAGAGGGCGCGTAGGCCCGCCGACGCTTTCCCTTCGCGCATCCTCTTCAAGCCCTGGCTGACCAGGATGCGGTTGTTGCGGTCGAGCTTGACGACATCGGCCACCGTGCCCAGCGCGACCAGGTCGAGCAGCGCGCCGAGGTTTGGTTCCGCGTGCGCGCCGTCGGCGAACCAGCCGCGCTCGCGCAGTTCGGCGCGCAGCGCGAGCATCACGTAGAACATCACGCCGACCCCGGCCATGCATTTGCTCGGGAACGCGCAGCCCGGCTGGTTGGGGTTGACGATGCAGTCGGCCGCCGGCAACTCGTCGCCCGGCAGGTGGTGGTCGGTAATCAGCGTGGCGATGCCTAACTCCTGCGCGCGGGCGACGCCTTCGAGGCTGGCGATGCCGTTGTCGACGGTGACGATGAGGTCGGGATTCATCGTCGCGGCGAGGTCGACGATTTCCGGCGACAGCCCGTAGCCGTAAGTGAAGCGGTTCGGCACCAGATAGTCGACCGTTGCGCCGAAAGCTCTGAGCGCCCGGATGCCGACTGCGCAGGCGGTGGCTCCGTCGCAGTCGTAATCGGCGACGATCAGGATGCGCGCCCGCGCTTCCAGCGCGTCGGCGAGCAGCGTGGCGGCGTGTCCGGCGTGGGTCAGCAGTGCCGGCGGCAGCAGCGATTTCAGCTCGTAATCCAGCTCGCTGCGCGTCTGGATGCCGCGCGCAGCGTAGATGCGGGCGAGCAGTGGGTGCAGGCCCTGCTGTTCGAGCTGCCATTGCGCGCGCGGCGGGACGGGGCGGGTGAGCAGGTGGGTCATGCGGTGGCCTTTGCCAGATTCTGTGCGACGGTGGCGAGCGGCTGGGCGCGCAGCCACAGTTTCCACTGGTCGGCGCGGCGGCTTTCCCAGCATAGGGCGCCATAGGCGGTGGATGCTTCGAGGCGCAATTGTTTCAGTCTGCCGCTTGCCAGCGCGCGGCGCAGCGGCGCGAACCAGCGCTTTTCGAGCGTTTGCAGCGCACGGCGGTAATCGTCGCCGTTTTGGTATTGCACCGGCCCGAGCAGGTTTTCGAGCAGCACGAGATGATGGCTGCCGGGCGCGGGGCGTGCGAGTTGCGCGAGCAGCGCGGCGGCGTCCGGCGGCGCTGTGTGAGTCGGAACACCGGCGGCACGGCCGAGGCCGATGGCCAGCGGGTGCGTGCTCCAGACGCCGTCGAAATGGCCCTCTTGGCTCTCCGTGTGCTCCGGCAGCGTGCCGGCGCCCCATAGCCACAGGCTGTTGATCGGCAGGTGGCCGGCTTCTTCGCGCGCGGCGTTGGCCGGATGGCCGTGCAGGATCATTTGCGCGTCGTTGAGCAGCTTGCGCAGCCATCGGGTTTTTTGTGCTTCGGGCAGTTGCCGGCCGACAAAACGCCCGGCAACCGCCGACAGCGGCGGCACGTCGAAGTCATCCGTCGCGCCCAGTTCGGTCGTTTTGAAACACTGAAAATACCAGCGGTCGGCAGCGGCGACGTGAAACATCCCGACCGAGGAAAACTGGCGGTTGAGTTCGCCCGAAATTGCGTGCGCCTCGTCGAGGGCTATGCCGAAGCTGCCGCTGTCGGCCAGAACCAGCCGTTCCCGGTGAAAGCGCAGGTGCACCGGATCGGCGCAAATCCAGCAGGCGCCGCCGCTCGCATGCGGCGGCGACGCTTCGCCGAGCAGGCGCAGCGCGGCATAGGGCGCACCTTCCGGCCAGCCGAAGGCGTCGGTCAAAGCAGCCTCCAACGATTGCGGCGCGCGGCGCGTGAAACGGCCGCGCGCGATCAGCGCGGTCAGCGCCGGGCAGGAAAGATCGTCCAGGGCGTCGCGGTCGTCGGGTTCCGGCCAGACGAGTTCGGGGACGAGTAGGGTGAGTCGCATAAGTCGGGGTCGGTCTGGCCTTGGCGGGTGAGATGTTACGGCGGGAGGAATATTCCGGCATGCCGTGTTGCCGATCAGCTTCGCGGCATTTTACTTGCGATTGCTCCGGACCCGGCGAAAAACCGGCTTGAGGCCGGTAGGCGCAGCCGTCGTGATTCCGCCCGGATTGGGCCTATATGCAGTCCCGCACCACCGGAATGCCCGCAATAACGCGTACCAGATCCGCTTGTCGCTCGGTTCCGTCCCGCGTTGGCAGTCAAGTCCGAAATCTGCTGTAAACCCGCCCCGCTCCGATCGATGACGAATCGTTTTCAGCTGGCGGGGGCAACAACGTTGTTGCCCCCGCCAGCGGCGGCGCGGGAAGCCGCCCACTCCTTGAATTCACCCATGTCGAG
>JACQYA010000092.1 GCA_016208425.1 Betaproteobacteria bacterium | reverse complement strand
TCAGCAAGGACGTCGTTGCCCGCTGGACCGACGTGCTCGACAAGCTCGAGGAGGACCCGGCGCAGCTCAGCCGCGAATTGGACTGGGTCATCAAGAAGGATCTGATCGAGGCGTTCTACACGGAAACCGGTTTCGATCCTAAAAAGCTGTAATTCGAATTCGCGACCGAAACAGTCTTGTTGTGGGAGCGGGCTTGCCCGCGAAACGGCGCTTATCGCGGGCAAGCCCGCTCCCACAAATATTTCGCATCGCTCGGGAGGCTAGCGCATGAAAATTCTGGATCGTCTGGAGGAGTGGATCATCACCTTCCTGATGGGGGCTGCGACCGTAATCATCTTTTTCTCCGTCGCGCACCGTTACCTGGCGGGAGTATCGATTCCCTACTTACAGGACTGGCTGATTTCGCTGAATGTCAGTTGGGCGCAGGAACTGTGCATCATCATGTTCGTCTGGATGGCGAAGTTCGGCGCGGCCTACGGCGTGCGCACCGGCATCCACGTCGGCGTCGACGTGCTGATAAACCGCCTTAGTGGCCGCTGGAGAGCGAAATTCATCGTTTTCGGGCTACTCGCCGGCGCGCTGTTTACCGGCATCGTCGGCGTGCTGGGCGCGCATTTCGTGTGGGAAAACGGTTTTCACTACGCCTCCTTCACCTTCTTCGGCCTCAATCCGGGCGACGTTCCCGAAGGCCCGACGACGCCGGATCTCGAATGGCCGACCTGGATCGTCTATAGCGCGATCCCGCTCGGCTCGTCGCTGATGTGTTTCCGCTTCCTGCAAGTTACTGTCGGTTTTCTGAAAACCGGCGAACTGCCGCATCACGACCACGGGCACGTCGACGGACTGGAAAAGGAAGTCGTCACCGTCGAAGCCAACCCGTACAACCTGGACGACAACCTCCATATGCACGATCTGAAGTACAAGCAGCGCCACCCCGAAGATCGTACCGGCGACGGAGGTGAGCAAAAATGAACGCCGCAATCATTTTCGCCCTTCTCCTGGGACTGATGCTGACCGGCATGCCGATCTCGATTTCGCTCGGCCTGACCGTACTCAGCTTCCTCTTCATGTTCACGCAGGTGCCGCTGGAATCGGTCGCGCTCAAGCTGTTCACCGGCATCGAAAAGTTCGAGATCATGGCCATCCCGTTCTTCATCCTGGCCGGCAATTTTCTGACGCACGGTGGCGTGGCGCGGCGCATGATTAACTTCGCCAGCGCGATGGTCGGCCACTGGTACGGCGGCCTGGGCCTGGCCGGCGTCTTGGCTTGCGCCTTGTTTGCCGCCGTTTCGGGTTCCAGCCCGGCGACCGTGGTGGCGATCGGCTCGATCCTGCTGCCGGCGATGGTCAAGGCCGGCTTCCCGAACAAGTTCGGCGCTGGCGTCATCACCACCTCGGGCGCGCTCGGCATCCTCATCCCGCCCTCCATCGTGATGGTCATGTACTCGGTGGCGACCAACACCTCGGTCGGCGCGCTGTTCATGGCCGGCGTCGTTCCGGGCATCCTGCTGGCCTGCGTGCTGGGCGGCGTGACCTGGTACCGCGCGAAGAAGTTCGACTATCCGCGCCTGCGGAAAGCGACGTTTGGCGAACGCTGGAAAAGCTTCCGCGAATCGGTGTGGGGTCTGCTGCTGATCTTTATCGTGATGGGCGGCATCTACACCGGCATGTTCACGCCGACCGAGGCGGCGGCGATGAGCGCCGTCTACGCATTCGTCGTCGCCGTGTTCGTGTACAAGGATATGTCGATCAAGGACGTGCCGCGCGTGCTGCTCAACTCGGCGAATATGTCGGCGATGCTGCTCTACATCATCACCAACGCCGTGCTCTTCTCGTTCATCATGACCAACGAGAACATCCCGCAGGCGCTGGCCGACTGGATGCTCGGCCACGGGCTAGGCATGATCGCCTTCCTGCTCGCGGTCAACGTGATCCTGCTGCTCGCCGGGAACTTCATGGAGCCATCGTCCATCGTGCTGATTTTCGCGCCTATCCTCTTCCCTGTGGCGATGAAGCTGGGCATCGATCCGGTACATTTCGGCATCATCATGGTCGTCAACATGGAAGTCGGCATGTGCCACCCGCCGGTCGGGCTTAACCTGTACGTCGCCTCCGGCATCACCAAGATGGGCATTACGGAGCTGACGGTCGCCGTCTGGCCGTGGCTGCTGTCGATGCTCGGTTTCCTCGTCGCGGTAACCTATTGGCCGGCCATGTCCACCTGGTTCCCGAAAATGCTGGGGATGATGTAACCGGGTGTTTTGTTTGCCCGGTCACCTGGTTCTGGCGTGCGGATAGTCCCGATTGTCCGCACACCTTTTCTCCCGCGTATTTCCCACACATCCTGGCTCAATCCGGGAGTTGGACGTAGCCCTTCTCATCGAGCGGGAAGAACGGGTTCCAGCACACTTCCCAGAGGAATCCGTCGGGGTCGGCAAAATAGCCGCGAAATCCCCCCCAGAAGACCTTTTCGCCCGGGCGTACCAGCGTTGCGCCCACGGCCACCGCTTCGGCCAGAGTACCGAGGACGGCCTCCACCGATCCGACGTTGTGGGCCAGGGTCATACCTGAAAAACCGCTGCCGGCGGGCGAGACGCCGGCATCTTCGGCCAGAGCCTCGCGCTGAAACAGCCCGAACACGACGCTTCCTGCTGTAAAAAACGCGACTTCGGCTTGGCTACCCGAGGATTCTTGCCAGCCCAGCGCACGATAAAAGGCGCGGCTGCGCGCGAGGTCGGACACGCCGAGCGTGATAAAGCTGATGGTTTGCCGCATGACCCACCTCCTCTTCCCATGATTGGAAACGCTTACCGATCCTCGACGCGCCCGCGCAACAACTTCACCTGACCGCGCTTGACCTTGTTTTCGACGCGCTTGCGCTGCGCCTTGCGCGTCGGCTGGGTCGGCTTTCTCGGGTGTGGCGTGAAAGCGGCGGCAGCGATCATTTCGCGCAGGCGGATGATCGCGTCTTCCCGGTTGCGCTCCAGGCTGCGGTGCTTCTGCGCCTTGATGACGACCACGCCGTCGTCGTTGATCCGTTGGTCGCGCAAGGCAAACAGCCTGGCTTTGATGTCCTCGGGCAACGACGATGCGGCGATGTCGAAGCGCAGATGAATCGCATTCGACACCTTGTTGACGTTCTGCCCTCCCGCCCCTTGCGCCCGGATGGCGATGAATTCGATTTCGTTTTCGTTGAGCGTGATGGCAAACATGGCGGCGAGGCACTTTTTTCCGTTTCCGATGCCCCGTAATGTTACGCCAAGCAGCCATTGCCGATCCTGGAGTTTTTGCGGCGCGCTTGCCCCGCGCCGCCCTCAGCGTATCAGCGTGCAGGGAAACGCCGCCAACCCCAAGCAGCTCCTACCGATCCCTTTGCCCACGTCGGCGACGAGCACTGGGGAATCGGCGGCCGCTACCTCGTCGGCAGTGACGGAAAGCGCGTTCCCGCGCCCGACGCCTAAGCACTCTTAAGCCCACCATCAAGGAGAGAACAGCATGCCCAGCATACTCACATCGCCGCGCTTCTATCGCAAAAAAGCAATCCTCGGAAAGGTGGAGGCCACCGTCGAGACCGACGAGCGCAACCTGGAAATCCCGTACATGGGCAACAGCGGCAAAATCATCGCCGGCCATTGGGTGAAGTTGTCTTTCGAAACGGCGGCTGCCGACCCTACTAGTCAGTCACGGTGAAACGCGAGGATATAATCGATTGAGCTTGCGGCGTGCCTCTTGGGTAGTGGATTTCCATTTGACAGGAGATGCCTTGGCATTGCGTTCGCTGACATTGGCGGTGACCTGTTGCCGCAGCGTCTC
>JACQYA010000046.1 GCA_016208425.1 Betaproteobacteria bacterium | reverse complement strand
TCGCCGATGCGTATCTGGTCGTCTGCCAGGCGGGACAGGGAATAAGTGCGCTTTTCTGAGACTTTGCCATCGGCGGGATGCTTGCCATTGATGCGACACATGCCCAAGGTGTTGTCGAAGGTGTCGAGATAGCCGTTAAAAACCGCCGGTGCTGTGGCGCTGCACAGATCGAAACGCTGGTGTTTGGCGGTGTCCAGTTCGGCGAACAGGCGCTTGGTGAGTTCGCCGAAACGGCCGCCGGTGAAGTCGGTGCAGGAAGCCTCGGTCATGGCGATGCCGACGCCGATTTCGCCGTAGGTGTTTTTCAGGCACCAGTCGTTCAGTGATTTTTTGCACCCGGCAATGGCAGCATGTGCGCTTTCAGTATTCGGAGCGACGATCAAAAACTTGCCGGCAGCGTTGATGATTTGTGAGGTAGACGGAAGTTGCAGCGCTTCGAGCACGCTCAGCGCGGCGCATTCGGCGAGCAGCGAGACCTGAAAGGAGCGCCCGCGCAGCAGCTTGTGTGCGTGTTTCTGGGTGTCGCCGCCCTCGGCAAAAATGAAGTCCTGAATGCCGAAGAAATCACCCTGAACGAGCAGAAGCTTTTTATCGCCCCAGCCTTCGCGCACGGCGGCAATGGTTTCAAGGCACTCCTCGTGGTGCCAGCGCCAGAGCGCCGTGGCCAGGGCGGCAGCGGCTTTGCTGTGATCGTAGAGCGAGACTTCGGGTTTGGTGCCAAAAGCGGTGGCGGCGGGAATGGCGTGCGTGAGGGTCAGCCACAGACTATCGAAATGGTCGAGCCAGAGTGGCAGATTGCCGATGTGCGATTGGGGAATTTGCTTGATTTCGGCAAGCAGAGTTTCCCAAAGTTGGAGGTATTGCGCTTTGGCGTCGGCGTTATTGCTCGGGGTGACGGTTTTGACGGCTTGCGGGAAAATATTTTCCGGCGAGAGCGGCTTGAGTGGGTAGCACCATTTGAGATCTCCCTCCTTGATCGATGGCAGATTGATTTGCTCAAACAGGGTGAGCAGGCGAGCGCAGTAGTGGTTGTCGCGTTCCCTTTTGTTGTTGTATTTCTCATCGAATTTATCGCGTTCAAAACCGGAAGCGACGCGGTCGGCGGTGGCGACGATCCATTGGAGGAAGGTGATTGGCCGATGATGCGCGGCGGCGGCATTGATGGCGGAATCGGTGACATCGTTGCCGCCGGTGTTAAAGGGCGGGCTATCGTGGCGCAGATCGGGAAAATGGCCGGTCGCTTCCAGCGCATCCCAGGCAATACCGGTGTAAGCGGCGTGCAGATGGGTGAACCGGCCCCGCGCGTCGGTAAATTCTTTGGGTTGCGGGCAATAAAGCTGCTGGTTGTTTTCCAGCATTTCCAGGGTGATGTCGATGCCGGCGCGTTCGACGAGTTTTCCCAGATCATGCAAAAAGGCTGCAAAGGCAACGCGGCTGGAGGCGGCAAGAAGAGTATTTTTTGCGTTCATGGTTTGGTTCGCCGAAAGAGTTGTCCAGCATACGCCGAATTTCGCTTTTTTTGCCGACGGCAAGCTTGTTGAACGCTTACTCCCATGCAATATCTTTCGCGTCGAGAGCCAGCCCATACCGCGAAACCGGCCGTTCTCCTTGCCGGGTAATCAGGTACGGCGCGGCGTTGAGGCCGAGCGCACGCTTTAGCGCGGTGTTGGTCTTGGCGCATTTCTGCTCGAAAAATTCCTTGGTGAAACCATCGGCCAGCAGTGTGGCGGCGAATTCCCAGTCGGCGGCGTCGCGGCCGACGATGCGCGCGTAGCAGGCGAGGAATTCGGCGGCGGTTGCTGCATCGTCGGTGTGGCGGACGGGCGGCAACGCGGCGCGGCGGCGCTCGGCCAGCCAGACGTACCAGGCGAAGAGTTGCGGCGGCAGGTCGATGGCGCTGCGCCCGCAGTGCAACCGGCGTTCGTCGATGCGAATCCGAACATGCGGTTTTTCGAGGTGCGCCTGGGTGGCTTCGACCGCCTGGCCGAAGCTGAGATCGGGCGCCAGCGCGGCGGCCGGCAGCAGCGCCCGCAGGCGGACGAAGGGGATGTGGGCGAGCATGATGCGCGCATCGCTGGTGTGGATCGGGCGGCCGTCGCGGGTGTGCAGCAGGCGCGGCGCGGCCGGTGGGTAGTAGAAGTCGGGGAGCGACTCGAAGGGCTCGGAAACGAGGACGTGCGAGAGCGTGTCTTGCGGGCGGGCGGCGAGTGAAAGGCAGTAGCCGAGGTAGAAGCCCATCGTCTTGCGGCCGCCGGCAATCGATACGTGCAGCTCGGTATCGGCGCGCGCGGTGAGTTGGCGCACAAGGGCATGGATGGAGTCGGCGGCGTGGGCGTTGTCTTGCGGGGTGCGGATGTCGGATAGCGCGTTGTCGCTGTCGTCGTGGATCAGGTGGATGTGTTCGGGCGGGAAGGCGATTTTGCCGGTGAATCCGTAGTCTTTGCAGAAGGCGTGAAACTGGCCGTCGGCCGGGTCGAGCAGCGCGAGCCGGGCGCGTTCGGCGCCTTCGCGGCTGGTGATGAGATGGATCTCGTCGGGTATCCAGGCCGGGCTGCCGTCGACGCAGAGCGCGTAGAGCGTTTCGGTGAGAACCTGCGGCGAGAGTCCGGTGGCGGCGAGCAGTATCCGGCGGTGGGCGGCGGCGGAGGCTTTCATGGGGTTCCTTGGCGTACGGTTTTGGCGGATTGGCGGGTTCTATGTTGACCGACGGTCAGGTTTATGCGGCGACTTCCGCCAGCGGGGCGGGCAAACCCGTCCAGTGTATGCCGGCCGGCAGGGTGGCTTTGCCGATGCGTTCCTGATAGCCGCGTGTCGGCAAGGCGTAGCAGCGCATGTCGTCGGTTTTTGGGTCAATCAGTCCTCTGACTACGGTCAGGCATTCGGCGAGCGCCGTTTCGCTGCCGACGAAGAGGAAGATGCTGTATTCGATGGGCGTGGCGCGATGGGTCATGGCGCGGTGCACGCGGCCCAGGCGGCGCGGGTCGGCGATGTCGTAGCCGATCAGCCAGGATAAGCTCATGCGCGGTTTCCCCCGGCATCGTGCGCGCAGGTTTCGCTGACAGGGGCGGGCATGGCGGCGATGGTGTCCGAAATATCGGAGACGGCTTCGGCGAGCTGGCGGCGGAAGCTTTCGGCGCGCGTTTCCCAAGCGCCGTAAAAACGGCTGCGACCGGCTTTGCCGAGCATGCAGCCGGCGTCGGTGTCGCTGAAGTCGTCGGCGCGAATTTCTTCGCGGCGGAAGAGGGCGAGGACGAATTCGTCGGCTTGCGGGCGCAGCGCTTCCATCACGTCGCAGGCGAGCGATTCGCGGCCGAAATCCAGCGCGTGGTAGAAGCCGATGAAGGGGTCGAGACCGCTGCCGTAAAGGGCGAGCACGGCTTCGGCGTGGAGCAGGGTGTAGGTCAGCGAGAGGAGCGCGTTCACCGGGTCTTTCGGCGGCCGGCGGTTGCGGTGGTGAAAGCGCAGCGATTCGGGGACGATTTCGGTGAGGGCTTCAAAGTAGATGGCGGCGGCTGCGCCTTCCAGGCCGCGCAGCGCGGCGATGCTGGTTTGGGCGTCGATGCGTTTGATCAGCCCCGTTAGCTGGCGCTCGCAGGTGACGAGCGGGTAGCGGTGCTGGAGGTCGAGGTCGCGGCGCGCGGCGATGAAAGCGAGTTGGCCGCGCAGCTTGGCCTCGACGATGGCGCGCGAGAAGCGCAGGCAAAAGCCGGAGTCCAGCGACAGGCGGTATTGCGCGATGCGCCGTGCGGCGTCGTTGTGCGGGCAACCGAGCATCAGCGTCGGCGTGCCCTTGCGGCCGGAAAGGACGACCACGCCGATGCGGTGTTCGCCGAGCTTGCCGAGCAGGCTGGCGGTGAGCCGAACATCGCCGCGCAGAAAGACGCGCGACAGCGGCTTGAGCGGCACGGTGCCGACGCGCTCGCCGTTTTCGGTGAAGACAAGCGCTTCGCCATCCGTTTTCAGTTCGACGCCACGGCGGTCGACATAGAGGCTGGTCATGGTGCTGTCCTTTGGCTCCGACGATTCAGACGATCATGAGCGCGCCGCCGTGCGCCGGCCGGGCAAGGCCCATGCACTGCGTGCGCTGGCGGGGATCGAGCTGGAAGATATGGGCACGGTCTTCGCGGTTTTCCATGCGCTCGCGCAGACCGTGGCGAACGTCTTTCAGTTCTGCCGGCGTGAGCCAGCACTCAAAGAAGGATTTTTGTCCGCCGACCTTGTAGCCCAGAAGGAATTTGTGCACTTGCCGCAAGCGCCGGGGGCTGGCGATGTCGTAGCACACGAGGTAGAGGCAGCGGGCAACGTCTTTCATGGGGGGATGCTACGCGCCGCGCCGCGCTGCGGCGGAACGGCAAGCTTGCCGAGCGGGTTTTTCCGCTATCCGGCGATGCGCGCGTCAGGCGTCGAGTTCGGCCAGCCACACGGCGGCGTCGGCGATGCGCACCGATGCCCGAAATTCCTCCTGACGCAGGTCGCGCACCAGTTGAACCGCTCGCGCTTCGGGGAACTTGCCGGCGAAGCCGGCGAGGGCGCGATGGAGGGTGTTGTCCGATAGCTTGCATTCGATCAAGTGCGTGAGTTGGCTATCCTCGCTAAGCGCGAAATCGACCTCGGCGCCATCCTTGGTGCGGATGTAATGCAAACCGGTCGATTTACCTCGGGTGTCTTGGCGGAAATGGGCGTGCTTCAACAGCATGGTTGCCACCGCATTTTCGAGGCGCACGCCCTCGTCGCCGCGCACCAGCCCGGTGTCGAAGAAATACACCTTGGGTGTTTGCAGGATGGCGCGCGCCACGTTGCGGTGCCAGGGCTGTACGGTAAAGACGATGTACAGCGCTTGCAGGATGTCCAGGTAGCGTTTGAGGGTGGTCGGGGAAAGGGCGAGATCGCGGGCGATGGAAGCCAGCGACAGCGGCGATCCGACCCGGTCGCGCAACAGTTCGACGAACAGGCGCATGGTGTTGATCTCGTGGAGCCGGGAAAATTCCACGATGTCCTCGCGGATCAGATCGGTGAAATATTGTCGCCGCCAGCGCTCTGCGTCGTCAGGATTGTCCGCCAGACACGGTTCCGGGAAACCGCCGCGCGCCATCAGGCGGTCGAGCGCTGCGGCCGGCGAGCCGCCTTGCTGCTCGCACCACTCGCGCACGGAAATAGGGTGCAGGCGAAAAGCGAGGTAGCGGCCGGCCAGCGAATCGCCGCTCTGACGCCAGGTTTCCATCCGCGCGCTGCCGGTGACCAGCAAGGATTGTTCCGGCAGGCGGCCATCGACGACGCCCTTGAGCCAGTTCTTCCAGTCCGGCATCTTGTGGGTTTCGTCCATGACGAGGAGGCTGGTGCGGGGATTCCAGCTCTGTCGCTGCAAGATGGCGCGATCTGCGGCAACATCCCAGTTCAGATATTGCGCGGGCGGCATCTGCGCCATGAGGTGACGGCCGAGCGTCGTCTTGCCAACCTGGCGAGGGCCGGTAACGAGCACCATTTTGCGCCGTAGATCCGTCGCGATGAGGTCGTCGAGATAGCGTTTCATGCCGACTATTTTATCTACAACTGGAAGAAAGTCGCGACTTTATTCCAGTTGTAAGTTGAATAGTCAATTCTTCTGGGTGTCAGCGCCTCAGTTTGGCAAACGCGCTGGCCATTGCGCCGGCCGGTTCGGGCTGGCGTTCTTCGCGTTGTCTGGCCTTGGCGGTCAGCGGCGCGCCGCCCATTTTCGGTGCTGCCGGGGTGTCGTCGTGCAGGCGCATGGTGAGGGCGATACGTTTGCGCGGCAGGTCGACTTCGACGACTTTAACCTTGACCACGTCGCCGGCCTTGACGACTTCGCGCGGGTCTTTGACGAATTTGTTGGACAGCGCAGAAATATGTACCAGGCCATCCTGATGCACGCCGATGTCGACGAAGGCGCCGAAGTTGGCGACGTTGGTGACGACGCCTTCGAGGATCATTCCGGCTTGCAGATCCTTGACCGCTTCGATGCCGTCGCGGAAGGTGGCGGTCTTGAACTCGGGGCGCGGGTCGCGGCCGGGTTTTTCGAGTTCCTTGAGGATGTCCTGCACGGTCGGCAGGCCGAATTTTTCGTCGGTGTATTTGGCGGGCGTCAAGCCTTTGACCAGCCGCGAATCGCCGATCACGTCGCGGATGCCTTTCTTGATGTCGGCGAGGATGCGCTCGACCAGCGGATACGCTTCCGGGTGCACCGACGAGGCGTCGAGCGGGTTGTCGCTGCCGTTGATGCGCAGGAAGCCGGCGGCGAGTTCAAACGTTTTGTCGCCGAGGCGCGGCACTTCTTTCAGCGCCAGCCTGTTGCGGAAGGCGCCATGCTGGTCGCGGTAAGCGACGATATTGGCGGCGAGCGTCGTGTTCAGGCCGGAAACGCGCGTTAACAGTGGGATGGACGCGGTATTGACGTCCACACCGACGGCGTTCACGCAATCCTCGACCACGGCGTCGAGCGCCTTGGCCAGCTTGCTCTGGCTCACGTCGTGCTGGTACTGGCCGACGCCGATGGATTTCGGGTCGATCTTCACCAGTTCGGCGAGCGGGTCTTGCAGGCGGCGGGCGATGGAAACGGCGCCGCGCAGGCTGACGTCGAGTTCGGGGAATTCGCGCGAGGCGTATTCCGAGGCGGAATAGACCGAGGCGCCGGCTTCGGAGACGACGATCTTGTTCATGCGCAGTTCGGGCAGGCGCTTTATCAGGTCGGCCGCCAGCTTGTCGGTTTCGCGCGAGGCGGTGCCGTTGCCGATGCTGATGAGGTCGACGCGGTGCTTCTGCGCCAGCAGGGACAGCGCGTGCAGCGCGCCGTCCCAGTCGCGGCGCGGTTCGTGCGGGTAGATGGTGGCGGTGTCCAGCAGCTTGCCGGTGGCGTCGACCACCGCCACCTTGACGCCGGTGCGCAGGCCGGGGTCCAGCCCCAGCGTGGCGCGCGGGCCGGCCGGCGCGGCGAGCAGCAGGTCGTGCAGGTTGGAGCCGAAGACGCGGATCGCCTCGATCTCGGCGCGCTCGCGCAGCGCGTTCATCAGTTCGAGTTCGAGGTGCAGGAAGATTTTGACGCGCCACGTCCAGCGCACCGTGTCGGCCAGCCATTTGTCCGCCGGGCGGCCGAGGTCGGCGATGCCGTTGCGCTTGGCAATGCGCGCTTCGCAGGGGCCGGGAGCGCTTGATTTGGCCTTGTCGTCGGTTTCAGGTTCGGCCAGCAGGGTGACTTGCAACATGCCTTCGTTGCGCCCCCGGAAGAGGGCGAGGGCGCGATGCGAGGGGATGTCGCGGAGCGCTTCCGCGTAGTCGAAGTAGTCGAGAAACTTGGCGCCCTCGGCTTCCTTACCTTCGACTACGGTCGATTTGACGATGCCGTTCGCCGTCAGATAGTCGCGCAGCGCGCCGAGCAGGCCGGCGTCTTCCGAAAACTGTTCCATGAGAATCTGCCGCGCGCCGTCGAGCACGCTCTTCGCATCGGCAAAACCGGCGTCGGCGTTCAGGTAGGGAAGTGCGGCGGCCTCCGGCAGCAGCGTTGGATCGGCGAGCAGGGCTTCGGCGAGCGGTGCCAGTCCGGCTTCGCGGGCGATCTGCGCCTTGGTGCGACGCTTTTGCTTGTAGGGCAGATAGAGATCTTCCAGGCGCTGCTTGGTCTCGGCAGCGCCGATTTCGGCGGCCAGCCCGGGCGTCATCTTGCCTTGTTCGTCGATCGAGGCGAGCACGGTGTTGCGCCGGTCTTCCAGTTCGCGCAGATAGATCAGGCGCTCGTCGAGCAGGCGCAGCTGGATGTCGTCCAGCGCGCCGGTCACTTCCTTGCGGTAACGGGCGATGAACGGGACGGTGGCGCCTTCGTCGAGCAGGGCGACGGTGGCGATTACCTGCTGCGGTCGGCAGCCGATTTCTTCGGCGATTTTCTGGGCGATTTTTTGTTCGGTCGAGGGCGGCATGGGCGTTGTTGGCAGTCGGGAAAAAAGAGGGCGAACTATGCGCAATCGGGTGTAAAAACTCAAGCACGAAGAACGTTCTTGGCGTTTGTTTTTGCCAGGCCCGATGAAATCAGGTTAAATGAGCGTCATCGCCAGCCCGGCCTTGTCGTCACAATTCGTCACCAAAAGGGGAAATCCATGAAAATCGATATCGAACGTTTTGGCTTGACCGAAGTTCAGGTCGATCCCGACACCGTATTTACCTTTCCCGCAGGCATTGCCGGGTTCGAGGCCTGCCAGCGCTTCAAGATCTTTCACGAAGAAGGCAAACCGACCGTTTTCTGGCTGCAATCGCTCGACGATACGGCGGTGATGTTCCCCGTCGTCGCTCCCGACCTGCTCGACCTCGAATATCAGATCGAACTGAACGAGGCCGACGAATCCTTGCTCGGCCTGGAAAGCGCCGAAGATGTCGCCGTCGCCGTCATCGTTTACCGTAGCGAGGCCGAAGGCGGAAAAATCGCCGCCAACACGTGCTCGCCGCTGATTCTCAACATGAAGAACCGACAGGGGATGCAGAAAGTGCTGCAGGAAGTGCACCCGACGCTACTTTATCGGGCGCGTTGAATCATTCGACGAGGCCGCTCCCATACGAGGGTTTCGCGAATTTATAGGTAACTACTGCTTGGTTGCAAAAGAACTTGAAGGTGTATTTCCATTAAAAATCAATAGCTAATCGATATAAATAGAATCGCTTACTTATGCAATTAAGTAACTACTCAGGTAGCTCAGAGCCTTCGATTGAAGGTCAAGCGAACCGAGGCTGAGGCGGATAGCCTTGGAAAGTCAGGGTGAGGGCGAGGAAGAGATTCTCGCCTTGCTTGTGGAGCGTAGCGAG
>JACQYA010000091.1 GCA_016208425.1 Betaproteobacteria bacterium | reverse complement strand
TAGCACCGCTTCTACGAACAGACGATTGTCTACCGCACGCCCACCTTTTTCGGTCGGCTTGCCGGGCAGTAGTTCTGAAGTCCGTGACCATTGGGCATCGCTTAACATTCGTCGATCCATGTCTCGCATCCAAATTACAGAATGTAAACACAAATCGGCTACTGTGAACAGGCCCTAAGCCCGACAGGCTGCTAGGGCTAACCCGGCAGTCCACACGGACGCTGCGCGATAAAGCCGCGCAGCGCCGGTGACTTCTACGGTAGGATCGCGCCCCAATGAATGCAGTCAAGACGGAAACGCCGGCGGCGTTCCCGAAAAACATCTTCTCCTACCGCAAATACTGGGCCAAACGTTTCGGCACGGCGCCCTTCCTGCCGATGTCGCGCGCCGAGATGGACGCGCTCGGCTGGGATTCATGCGACGTGATCCTGGTCACCGGCGACGCCTATATCGACCATCCGAGCTTCGGCATGGCGCTGGTCGGGCGTTTGCTGGAGGCGCAGGGGTTTCGCGTCGGCATCGTCAGCCAGCCGGACTGGCTCTCGGCCAAGGCGTTCCGCGCGCTCGGCAAGCCGAAGCTGTTTTTCGGCGTGACCGCCGGCAACATGGATTCGATGGTCAACCGCTACACCTCGGAGCGCAAGGCGCGCTCCGACGATGCCTATACGCCCAACGCCGAGCCGAACAAGCGGCCGGATCGCGCCGTCGTCGTCTATGCGCAGCGCTGCCGGGAAGCCTTCCCCGACGCCAACGTGGTCATCGGTTCCATCGAGGCCAGTCTGCGCCGCATCGCCCATTACGATTACTGGTCGGACAAGGTGCGCCGCTCGGTGCTGCCGGACTCCAAGGCCGACATGCTGATCTTCGGCAACGCCGAACGCGCCATCGTCGCGCTGGCGCACCGCCTGGCGGCAGGCGAGAGGATAGTCGGGATACGCGACTTGCGCGGCACGTCGTTCATGGTGCCGCACGGCTGGCTGCAGTCGGGCGAGTGGACGGCGATGGACTCGACCGAGGTCGACACGTCGGGCGTTCAGGTCGTGCACTTTCCGTCGGGGCGTTCGCGGCCGAACTCTGGTCGTGCGGATCGCGCACTGACCGCGATTCGCTTGCCCTCCTACGAGCAGGTGGCGAGCGACCCGGTGCTCTACGCCCACGCCTCGCGGACACTGCACCTGGAATCGAATCCGGGCAACGCGCGGGCGCTGGTGCAGGCGCATGGCGAAGGTGCGGGTTGCCGCGATGTGTGGCTCAACCCGCCGCCGATCCCGCTCACCACGCCGGAAATGGACGGCGTCTACGGCCTGCCCTACCAGCGCACACCGCATCCGTCCTACGGCGATGCGAAGATCCCCGCCTTCGAGATGATCCGCTTTTCGATCAACATCATGCGCGGCTGTTTCGGCGGCTGCACCTTCTGTTCGATCACCGAGCATGAAGGGCGCATCATCCAGAGCCGTTCGGAGGAAAGCATCCTGCGCGAGATCGAGGAGATCCGCGACAAGACGCCGGGTTTCACCGGGGTCATTTCCGACCTCGGCGGGCCGACTGCCAATATGTACCGCCTGGCCTGCAAGGATGCGAAGATCGAAGCGTCGTGCCGCCGCCTTTCCTGCGTTTTTCCCGGCATTTGCGAGAACCTGGGCACCGACCACGCGCCGCTCGTCCAACTGTATCGCAAGGCGCGCGCGATCAAGGGCGTGAAGCGGATACTGATCGGTTCCGGCCTGCGTTACGACCTGGCGGTACGTTCGCCGGAATACGTCAAGGAACTGGTGACGCATCACGTCGGCGGTTATTTGAAGATCGCACCGGAACATACAGAGGAAGGTCCTTTGGCGCACATGATGAAGCCGGGTATCGCTTCCTACGACCGCTTCAAGACAATGTTCGAGAAATTCTCGAAAGAAGCGGGCAAGGAGCAATACCTGATTCCCTATTTCATCGCCGCGCATCCGGGGACGAGCGATACCGACATGCTCAATCTGGCGCTCTGGCTCAAGCACAACAACTTCCGCCTAGACCAGGTGCAGACCTTTTTGCCGACACCGATGGCGATTGCCTCGGCGATGTATCACACGCAGCGTAACCCGCTGCGCAAGGTGACGCGCGATTCGGTCAAGGTCGAAACCGTGCGCGGCGGACGGCAACGGCGCTTGCACAAGGCTTTTTTGCGCTATCACGATGCCGAAAACTGGCCGCTGCTGCGCGAGGCGCTGAAGGAAATGGGGCGCGCCGACCTGATCGGCAATGGCAAGAAGCATTTGATCCCGAGTTTCCAGCCGGCCGGCACCGGTTTGCGCCACGAAAGTGCGCGAGCGGCCAAGCCGGCCTTGCGTACTCCAACCCGCACTCCGGCGCGCGTGCCAGTCAAGGCTGTCAGGAAGCGCTGATTCGGTCGATGCCAGGCGACACGGGTAAAATTTCACTTTTCGACCCTTGAGCGCGATGGCCATGCAACAACAAACCCCTTACCTCCTGATCGGCGGCGAAGTCGCCGTCAGCAAGTTGTGCGACAGATTCTACGAGCTGATGGCGTCCGTTCCGCAGTTCGCCGAGCTGCGGGCGATGCACCCGGCCGATCTGAAACACTCGCGCGACAAGCTGTTCATGTTCCTCTCCGGCTGGTTCGGTGGCCCCGATCTCTATGTCCAGAAGATCGGCCATCCGAAACTGCGCCAGCGCCACATGCCCTTTGCCATTGGCGAAGCCGAACGCGACCAGTGGGTGGCGTGCATGGTGTTGGCGATGGAAGACATCGGTGTCGAACCCGCGCTGCGCGAAAAGCTGCTGGCGTCGTTCTTCAACACGGCGGATTTCATGCGCAACAAGGCGGTGTGAAACAACGTGGTGCCTGGTTTTTCGTCCGACGACAGGCGAATTTCCCTGATTGCCGAGAGCTTTCTTCGCTTGACGGGGAGATCGTTGGTCGAGGAAGACGACATCCAGACAGCCTTGTGGACAGCGCCGCGCGTCATCGTCGCGCATGGCACCGAAGCCGATCCGGTATTTTTCTACGGCAACCGGATGGCGCTGGAAGTCTTTGAAATGGATTTGGCGACCCTCGTCCGTTTGCCTTCGCGCTTCTCCGCCGAGCCGCTGGCGCGCGAGGAGCGGGCGCGTTTGCTGGCGCGGGTGGGCCGCGACGGCTTTATCGACGACTACTCCGGCGTGCGGATTTCCGGGAACGGGAAACGCTTCCGTATCGAGCGGGCGGTGGTTTGGAACCTGACCGATGCGGGAGGCGTGCACCACGGCCAGGCTGCGACTTTCGAGCACTGGACGCCGCTTGCCGGACGAGATCGAAAATAGTTTCGTCAATGTAACTATCGCACCCGCAGGCGTGCTAAAATTGCCGCCTTTTATCAAAGAGTTAGCCCGACATGTCCCGTCCAGTACGCAACATCGCCATTATTGCCCACGTCGACCACGGCAAGACCACGCTGGTCGACAAGCTCCTGCACCAGGCCGGCACCTTTGCCGCGCACCAGCACATCGCCGAGCGCGTGATGGATTCGAACGATCTGGAAAAGGAGCGCGGCATCACGATTCTGGCCAAGAACCTGGCGGTCGATTACGAGGGCGTACATATCAACATCGTCGATACGCCGGGACACGCCGACTTTGGCGGCGAGGTCGAGCGCGTGCTGTCGATGGTCGATGGCGTCCTGCTGCTGGTCGATGCGGTGGAAGGCCCGATGCCGCAGACGCGCTTCGTGACCAAGAAGGCGCTGGCGCTGGGACTCAAGCCGATTGTCGTGATTAACAAGATCGACCGCGACGGGGCGCGGCCGGATTGGGTGGTCGATCACACCTTTGACCTGTTCGACAAGCTGGGCGCGACCGACGAACAGCTCGACTTCCCGGTGATTTACGCCTCGGCGCTCAATGGCTACGCGACGCTCGACCTGGCCAAGCCGTCGACCGACATGCGCCCGATGTTCGACGCCGTGCTCAAGCACGTTCCGCCGCCGCATGCCGACGAGATCGACGGGTCGTTGCAACTGCAAATTTCGGCGCTCGATTACTCCAGTTACGTTGGGCGCATCGGCATCGGCCGTATCCAGCGTGGTCGTTTGAAGCCGGCGCAGCAGGTGACGGTGCTCTACGGCCATGCCGACGCCGACGGCAAATGGGAGCACGGCGCGCCGAAGTCGGCCAAGATCAACCAGATCTTCGGTTTTCGCGGCCTTGAGCGGGTGCCGCTCGACGAGGCGGTGGCCGGCGACATCGTGCTGGTGACCGGCATCGAGGAGCTGTCGATCGGCTGCACCATCGCCGATACCGAGCAGCCGGAAGCGCTGACCATGCTGAAGGTCGACGAGCCGACGCTGAACATGACCTTCATGGTCAACAGCTCGCCTTACGCCGGCCAGGAAGGCAAGTTCGTGACCAGCCGCCAGATCCGCGACCGTCTGCAAAAAGAGCTGCTGACCAATATGGCGCTGCGTGTCGAGGAAACGGCGGATAGCGACTCCTTCCTCGTTTCGGGCCGCGGCGAACTGCATCTGACGATTCTGCTCGAATCGATGCGCCGCGAAGGTTTTGAGCTGGCGGTCGGCCGTCCGCGCGTGATTTTCAAGGAAATCGACGGCGAACAATGTGAACCCTACGAAATGCTCACGCTCGACGTGGAAGAAACCCACCAGGGTGGTGTCATGGAAGCTCTGGGTTACCGCAAGGGCGACCTGCAGGACATGGTCTCCGACGGCCGCGGCCGCGTGCGCCTCGAATACCGCATTCCGGCGCGCGGCCTGATCGGCTTCCAGGGCGAGTTTCTCAACCTGACGCGCGGCACCGGCCTGATGAGCCACGTCTTCGACGATTACGCGCCGCTCAAGGGCGACATGCCGGGGCGTCGCAACGGCGTACTGATTTCGGCCGAACAGGGCGAGGCCGTGGCTTACGCGCTGTGGAAGTTGCAGGATCGCGGCCGCATGTTCTCGGTGCCCGGCGACAAGCTGTACGAGGGCATGATTATCGGCATCCACAGCCGCGAGAACGATCTCGTGGTCAACCCGATCAAGGGCAAGCAACTGACCAACGTCCGCGCTTCCGGCACCGACGAAGCGGTGCGCCTGGTGCCGCCGGTCGCGCTGTCGCTGGAGTCGGCCGTCGAGTTCATCGACGACGACGAGCTGGTGGAGATTACCCCGAAGAATATCCGCATCCGCAAACGCCACCTGAAAGAGCACGACCGCAAGCGGGCGCTGCGCGAGGCGTAAGGGGTCTGCCGGCCTGGAAGCCGCGCCGATTGGCGAGCTACGGGGAACAGGCCGGATAGCCTTTATCCGTGCGGCTTGCGGAGGATGCCACGAAACCGGCCGGCGTTCAGCCGCCGGTCATCGACATGAAGCGCACGACTTGCGGCGCGTTCATCTGCTCGCCGAATTCGTGGCCTTTCGCCTTGATCCCCATCGTCTTCATGATCGCCTGCCGCAGCGGCGCGTCGTCGCCGGGATGCGCGCGCAGCAAGGGCAGCAGGCCGATCGCGTCGTTATTGCCCAGGCAGGGGTATAGCTCGCCTTGCGCCGTGACGCGCACGCGGTTGCAGGTGTCGCAGAAATTATGGCTGTGCGGCGAGATGAAGCCGACCCGCGTCTGCGTGTCGGGAATCCGCCAGTAGCGCGCCGGCCCGCCGGTCGTCTCGGTCGACGGCAATAGCGCGAAGCGCGTTTGCAGCCGCGCGATGGCTTCTTCGCTGCCGAAATAGCTCGATTCCCGACCGTGCCCGATTTCGCCGAGCGGCATTTCCTCGATGAAGGCGATGTCGATGCCCTTGTCGACGGCGAACTGAACCAGGTCGATGAACTCGTCGTCGTTGCGGCCGCGCATCATCACCGTGTTGAGCTTGATGCGCTGGAAGCCTGCGCCGCGCGCCGCGTCGATGCCGCGCAGTACCTTGGCGAGATCGCCGATGCGGGTGATTTCCCGGAAACGCTCTGCGCGCAGCGTGTCCAGGCTGATGTTGATGCGCTTGACGCCCGCCGCGAGCAAGGCCGGCGCGAAACGGTCGAGTTGCGAGCCGTTGGTCGTGACGACGACTTCCTTGATACCTTCCAGCCCGGCAATCTGTTCCATCAGCCAGACCGCGTTGTGGCGCACCAGCGGTTCTCCGCCGGTGACGCGCACCTTGGTCACGCCGAGCGCGACGAAGGTGGTGACGATGCGCAGGCACTCTTCCAGCGTCAGTACCTGGGCGCGCGGCAGGAAGGTCATTTCCTCGGCCATGCAGTAGGTGCAGCGGAAATCGCAGCGGTCGGTGATCGACAGGCGCAGGTAGGTGACGTGCCGCCCGTATTTGTCGGCCAGCGTGCCGTCGGCGTGCCGGGAAGCCGCAGGCACGAAGCCGGCGAGGGCGGGCGGTATGCTTTCCGGTCTGAGCGATTCGTTGCGCATGGAATGAACGTCCGGCGGGCGATGGTGGTGTGGTCGGGAATGAGAACGGTTCGCTGCCGATTATAGCGAACTTCCTCGTGCCATCGCAGAATTGCACGGAATTGTATGGGATTGTATGAAGTGGGCGCGGGCGAATATTTCCGAAATATCCGGGTTAGAATCGTCCGCGCCGGCTTGCGCGCTTGCCGGCGCGACGTTCTTCCAACCGGGTCATCCGCGATGCTGAATTTCTTCCACCGCCGCCAGTCTTCCGAACGCTTGCGCGAGCTTGAGCAGTTGTCCCGGTTGTCCCTTTTCGTCGGGCTGACGCACGGCGAAATGAAAATCGTGGACGGTTTCGTGCACGAGCGGACTTTCCTCAAGGATGAAGTAATTTTCGACGAAGGCGACGACGGCGAGGCGATTTACATCATCTTCGACGGTACGGTAACGATTTGCCGCCAGGGGCAGAGCGAGCAGCCGATAGCCCTGCTCGAGCGCGGCAGCTTTTTCGGCGAACTGGCGCTGCTCGACGATGCGCCGCGCATGGCGCAGGCGCGTGCCGCCGAGAACTGCACCCTGATCGTCCTCTTTCGCGGCGATTTTTTGAACCTGATGCAAGCGCATGCGCTGATCGCCTCCAAAATCGCGCTGCAGCTCGCGCGGCACCTCGGGCAGCGGCTGCGCGTCGCGGTGCGCGGGGAACAGGCGGCCTTGTGAGCGGCGCGGCCTATCGCTCCGGGCCGCTCGTCTGGTGCGCGATCCTGCTTGTTACCGGCCTGCTATTGTTCCTGTTCCAGAAGATACTCTGGCTGGTCGTGCCCTTTCTGTTCGGGCTGATCGGCTACTACCTGCTGGTTCCGCTACAGCGGCGCCTGGTGCTCGGCGGCATGTCGCGCGACGCGACCGCCGCGCTGCTCAGCGCCGGCACGGCGGCGCTGGCGGTAGGGCTGGCGGTGCTGGCCTTGCCGTGGGCGGGGGCGCATCTCGGTTCGTGGCAAGAGCTGGCGTCGCAGTACATCGAGGGGGGGCTGCGTTTTGTCGCCGATACGCTGGGCTGGATGGAGACGAACCATTCCTTTTTCGCCCGCGTGCATTTGAGCGGGCAATGGACAAAATACTTGGGCGAGATGGGCGGCTTGAGCGGGCTGGGCGACAAACTGGCCGGCACCTATCTGGCCGATGTCGCGCTGACGGTGGCGGCCTGGCTGCCGTCGATGTTGCTGGCGCCGTTTTTGACGTTCTTTTTTTTGCGCGACGGCTGGCGCTTCAAGAAATTTTTGAGCGACGCCGTTCCCAACGCCTTCTTCGAGCGCACGCTCTATCTGCTCGACCAGGTCGACCATACCGCACAGCTTTACTTTCGGGGCCTCATCAAGCTGACGTTGCTCGATACGGTGTGCCTGGCGGCCGGGCTTTGGCTGATCGGCGTTTCGGCGCCGCTGGCGCTCGGCCTGACGACGGCGACCCTGGCCTGGGTTCCCTATGTCGGATCGATTCTCGGATGTCTGCTCGTCGTTCTGGTGGCGGCCACCGATTTTCCCGGCGATCCGGCGGTGGCTTACGCAGCCATCGGTCTCTTCGTCGTCGTGCGGCTGCTCGACGATTTTCTGTTCATGCCGCTGACCGTCGGCAAGAGCCTGAAACTACATCCGCTGCTCACCGTGCTGATGATCTTTGTCGGCGGCGCCGTGGCCGGCGTGGCGGGTTTGATGCTGGCGCTCCCTTTGCTCGGCGTGGTCATGGTGCTCGGCGAGACGGCCGGCCAGATCGTGACCGACCCGCGATTGCGGGCGCGGCACGATTTCGCCCGCTCGTTAAGAGATCGACAGGTCAGGCGCGACTTGCGGCTTTGAGCGCGCGGGGGAGGAGGATGGCGCCTTGGCGCCATTTCTTCTTCGCAAAGTGGGCGATAGTGTTCTATGATGGTGCGTATCGGGTGTGAAACACCGTGGACAAAAGGAGTTCGAGATGGATGTCAGCGCGCTTTCTTCAAGCGTCAATGCGGCGAGCGGCACACAGGTGCGGGCGCGACCGTCGGAACAGGATCAGCAGGCGCTCCAGGCATTGCAGGCGCAACGTGCGCAAAACGCCCCGGCGGCCGATGAAAATGAGGCGGTAAACCGCGCGCGCGCCGAGGCGGAAAGCGCCAGGCCGTCGGTCAACACCAGCGGACAGACGGTCGGCAAGGTTATCAACGTGACGGCGTAAGCGCGGCCGGCGGCGAATTTTCGGCGGGCGCTTTGCTTCCGCCGGAGTCGGGTAGCCGCGCCTGGCTCCAGGACATCCCGCTGAAAGTGGCGGCGATGGACGCGATGACGAGCAGCGTGCGTAGCGCCGCATAGACTCTGGGGTTGGTCTCCCGGTCGGAAATCGCCAAGATATGCAGCGTGCCCCAAGTAACCGCCAGTCCGACCAGCAAGGGGACGGCCACCACTTGCAGCTCGATGGTATCGAGCGACAGCATGCGCCCCTCGCGCCACGGCACGGCAAGAAACATCCCGAAAGTCCAGAACAGGGCGATGCTGCCGGCGGCGCAAATCGCGGCGACCAGGCGGGTAATCCAGTTTTCCATGCGTTTTCCTTGGTTGAGTTTGTTTTGCGTGTGCCTACTGTTCGGCCGGAGCGCCGATAAAACGGCCGCGCAGCTCGTCCAGGTTCAGTTCGCGCAAGATCCGCGCCAGCCGTTCTTCGGCGTTGCGGCGGCGTTCGCCGGTGTGGCGGGCAACGATCAGCTCGTTCTTCATCGAGTGCTCCCATCCTACCAGCTCGGTCGCCGTCACCTGATAGCCGGCCGCTTCCAGTTGCAGGCAGCGTAGCGCGTTGGTCACATGGCTGCCGAACTCGCGCGTGTGAACCGGGTGCCGCCATAGCTCGGAAAGCGGTGTTTTCGAGAAAGACCCGTTCTTGTTCTTGCGCAGCACGGCGGCGACTTCGGCCTGGCAGCAGGGGATCAGCACGATGAACCGCGCCCGCTTGTGCAAGGCAAAGCGGATGGCGTCGTCGGTGGCGGTATCGCAGGCGTGCAGCGCGGTAACGATGTCGACTTGCGCGGGCAACCCGGGCGCGCGGATCGAATCCAGGGCGCTGAGGTTGAGGAAACTCATGCGCGGAAAGTCCAGCCGGTGCGCCAGTTCGCGCGATTTGGCGACCAGATCGTCGCGGGTTTCGATGCCGTAAATGTGTCCGCCGGGGCGCGTCTTGAAGAACAGGTCGTAGAGGATGAAGCCGAGGTAGGACTTGCCGGCGCCGTGGTCGGCCAGCGTCGGGTGGCCGTTGCCCGCCATCAGCTCGTCGAGCAGCGGCTCGATGAAGCGGTAGAGGTGATACACCTGCTTGAGCTTGCGCCGGCTATCCTGGTTGAGCTTGCCGTCGCGCGTGAGGATGTGCAGTTCCTTGAGCAGTTCGAGGGATTGGCCGGATTTTATGTCGGGAATGGTGGTCAACGGGAAGTTCGGGTTGAAATTCAAGGCGCCCATTTTACCGGTTAAGCCGGCGAACAAATGGGATAATGGCGATCTTCTTTTCGGCGTCGATTCCCATGGCAATCCAGTGGTATCCCGGTCACATGACCTCGGCGCGCAAAAAAGCGGCGGAAACGATGGCGGCGATCGATGTCGTGATCGAGGTGGTCGATGCGCGTTTGCCGGAAGCGAGCACCAACCCGCTGGTGCACGAGCTGCGCAAGCACCGCCAGCGCCCGTGCCTGAAGGTGTTGAACAAGGCCGATCTGGCCGATCCGCGGGCGACCGGGGCGTGGATCGAGTATTACAACCGGCAGAACGGCGTCAAGGCCGTCGCGCTGTCCTGCAGGAACCAGGGCGAGGTGGCGCGGCTTCCCGGCCTGTGCCAGAGCCTCGCGCCGCACCGCAACGACAACGTGAAACAGTTGCGGATGATGATTATGGGCATCCCCAACGTCGGCAAATCGACGCTGATGAACGCGCTGGTCAGGCGCAAAATCGCCAAGGTCGGCGACGAGCCGGCGATTACCAAATCGCAGCAGACGCACCAGCTGAACGTCCGTCATTCGATCACCGACACGCCCGGCCTGATGTGGCCGAAGATCGAATACCCCGGCGACGGGCTGATGCTGGCCGCCAGCCACGCCGTCGGCCGCAACGCGATCATCGACGAGGAGGTCGCTACCTTTCTCGCCGACTTGCTGCTCGCGCGCTATCCGGCCCTGCTTGCCGCGCGTTACGGCTTTCCGGTCGACGGGGTGGATGGCGTGGCGGTGATCGAGGGCATCGCCCGGCGGCGCGGTTTCCGCGTGCGCGGCGGCGAAGCGGACTTCGAGAAGGCGGCTTCCGTGCTCTTGCAGGACTACCGCGACGGGGCGCTCGGCCGCATCAGCCTGGAGACGCCGGCGACGCGGAAAACCATGCTGGACGCTGCTGCCGCCGAAAAAACGCGGGAATGAGCTTTGGACTACAATGAGCCACCGGTTCCGGCAAAGAAGGCAAAGAGTTCTCCCAACGCAATGGCTACCATCCTGATCGTCGACGACACGCCCGAGAACCTCTTGCTGTTGAGCGAGCTGTTGCAGCCGTATTATCGCGTCCGCGCCGCCAGCTCCGGTGCGCGCGTGTTGCAGATCGCGGCCAGCGACCCCAGGCCGGACTTGATCCTGCTCGATGTGATGATGCCGGGAATGGATGGCTACGAGGTCATCGGGAGGCTCAAGGCCCATCCCGGTACGGCGGCCATCCCGGTGATTTTTGTCACCGCGCTGGAAAGCAGCCGGGACGAAGAGCGCGGGCTGGCGCTGGGCGCCGTGGATTACATCACCAAGCCGATCCGTCCGGCCATCGTGCTCGCCCGGGTCAAGGCGCATCTGGAGCTGAAAGCCGCGCGCGACTGGCTGCAGAACCAGAACGCGATGCTTGAGGCGGAAGTCGCGCGGCGCATGGAGGACAACCTCATCGTCCAGGATGTCAGCATCCGCGCGCTGGCCCATCTGGCCGAGATACGCGATCCCGAAACCGGCAACCACCTGCGGCGCACGCAGGGCTACGTATTCACGCTCGCCTCGCAGTTGAAGCAATATCCGCGCTTTGCCGGGTATTTGAGCGACAGCCATATTCAGGCGCTGGTCAAGTCGGCTCCGTTGCACGACATCGGCAAGGTCGGCATCCCCGACCACATCCTGCTCAAACCCGGCAAGCTGACGCCGGAAGAGTGGGGCGTCATGAAAACGCACAGCCATCTGGGCAGCCTCGCCATCAAACAGGCCGAGGAAGATGCCGAGCGCCCGATAGAGTTTCTGCGGCTGGCCAGGGACATCGCCCACTACCACCACGAAAAATGGGACGGTTCCGGCTACCCGGAAGGTCTTTCGGGCGATGCGATCCCCCTCTCCGCACGCCTGATGGCGCTGGCCGACGTTTTCGACGCATTGATCTCGCGGCGTGTCTACAAGGAGCCTTTCCCGCTCGAAAAAGCGGTGGCGATCATCCGCGAAGGCCGGGGCAGCCATTTCGACCCGGACATCGTCGACGCCTTCCTGAGCCGGATCGACGACTTTGCCGTGATCGCCACGCAATACGCGGACGACGAGGCTTCCGTCGCAGAAAAAGTCAGGCAAATGGATTCCCGGCGGCTCCAGACGGTTTGACGCGAGCGGTAGCATTTCAACCCATTTCGGCGATAGTGCATGACATCTAGGGACGATCTGACGCTGGCCGACATCATGAGCCGGCAGTTGCGGCATGTGGCGGCGCAGTGTTCGGTCGCCGAGGCGGCGCGCCAGATGGCGCAGTCGCATATCTCGTCGCTGTTGGTCGTGGAAGGCGGCGTCCCGCTCGGCATCCTCACCGAGCGCGACCTGCTGCGCCACCTGCACGCGCGCGGCGCGCCGGAGGCGGCGGTTATCGGGCTGATGGGCCACCCGGTGTTGACCGCTCCCGAGACGCTCAACTTCAGCAGCGCTTACGCGCTGGCGCAGGAGCATCGCGTCCGTCACCTGGTCGTGGTCGATGCTTCCGGCATCGTTGTCGGCGTGGTCAGCGAAACCGATTTCCGCAGTCATCTGGGTCTGTCGATGTTGCGCCGGCTGGACGAACTTCAGTCGGTGATGGACGCGGAAATGCCTTGTCTGCCCCCGGATGCCCCGGTCGGCGACGCGATCGACCTGATGTTGGCGAAGAACACCTCTTACGTGGTCGCCGTCGTCGCCGGCAAAGCGGTGGGTATTCTCACCGAGCGTGACATCGCCGTTCTGTTTGACCGGCCGGATGCCCGGCCGACGCTGGCCGATGTGATGCACGCGCCGGTGCGCAGCGTGGGCGCGTCGACGTCGGTATCGGACGCCGTGCGCCAGATGACCGATCTCCGGTTGCGCCATCTGGTGGTGGCAGACGCGGCGGGACAACTGCTCGGCGTCCTCAGTCAGCACCGCCTGCTGGAGTTGCTCGGCCTCAAGCTGATGGAACACACCTGGCAGCAGCAAGAAGCGCTCAAGGCCGAGAAAGCCGGGCTGGAAAGCCGCTTGCAGCAAGTGCTCAAGGCGTCCCGCCTGGCGCTTTGGGAATTCGATGTCGCCGCCGGCCGTTTCATCCGCGACGAGACGTTGAGCCGGATGTTGGGCCTGCATCCCGATGCGCCCGCCAGAAGCGTCGCGCAATGGCTCGCCGGCATCCACCCGGACGAGCGGGCGGAGATCCGGGAGAAGCTGGATCGCGCCCTGCAACCGGGAGAGAGCGAAAGAAACGGGGCTTTCGACGCCGAATATCGGGCGCAGCACGGCGATGGCCACTGGATCTGGTTGCACGTTCGCGGTAGCGTCACCCGGCGCGACAGCGCGGGGCGCCCCTTGTTTGCCATCGGCACCGCCGACGATATATCGGCGCGCAAGCGCAACGAGCTGATCCTCAAAGCCCAGCACGATTTCGCCCTGGCCGTGACGCAGGGCGCGACGCGCGACGCGCTGGTGACGACCTTGTTCGACGCGGTGCTGGTGCTGCCCGAAGTCGATGCCGGCGGCCTCTACTGGCTACAGGACGACGGAAGCTACCGGCTGATCGCCTACCGCGGCCTGGGTGCCGGCTTCGTCCGCCACGAAAGCCATGTCCACGCCGGCAGCCCGCAGGCGGAGATCGTGCGCGAAGGGCGCATGCGGTGCAGTTGCAGCGATGTGAACGAATATTGCACCGACATCGATCTGGTGCATAACCCCTTCCTGGCCGACGAAGGGATCAAGGCGCTGATGGTCTTTCCCGTCCAGGTGGACGGCCGCTCGGTGGCCTGCCTCAACCTGGCGAGCAAGCAGTTTGCGCGCTTCGGCGGCGATACCGTCGAGGCGGTCGAAACGCTCGGCCACCAGTTCCGGCTGGTGGTGCACCGGATACACATGCAGGAGCGTTTGCGCGAGAGCGAAGCCAAGTTCCACACCATGGTCGACCGGGCTTATGAGTGGGAATACTGGATTTTGCCGGACGGCAACTTCAACTACATGACGCCTGCCGTCGAGCGTGTGACCGGCTACCGCGTGGCGGATTTCGAGGCGGACCCGCTGCTGCTCGACGAAATTGTTCACGCCGACGACCGCGCGCGGTGGGACGACCATGTGCTCCATCATCTGCCTGAAGGGAAAGACTGCGGGGTGGGCGAACTCGAGCTGCGTGTTGTGGGCAAGCGCGGCGAGGTGCGTTCGGTGGCGCATATCTGCCGCCCGGTGTTCGGTGCCGACGGGGCTTACCTCGGCCGCCGCGTGACGGTCAGAGACATCACCGAGCACAAGCAGACGCAGGCGTCGTTGCAGGCCAGCGAAACGCGGTTCCGCACGCTGGCCGAAAATTCCGCCGACTGGATATGGGTGATCGACATGCAGGGGCGCCACACCTACAGCAACCGCGTCGTTGCCGATGTGCTCGGATACGATCTGGAAGCTTTTCTCGCGCTCTCCCCGGAAACCTTGGTGCACCCCGGGGATCTGCCCCTCTTCCGGGCGACCGTCGAGCGGGCGACGGCGACCGGGTCGGGCTGGAAAAACGTTGTCATCCGCTGGCGTCGCAGCGACGGCGCTTATCGCCCGCTGGAGTCCTCGGCCTCCCCCGTTTTCGACAGCCGGGGCGAACTGGCCGGCTTTCAGGGGATAGATCGGGACATCAGCGAGCGCCTGCACACCGAAGCGGCGCTCGCCGAGTCGCGCAACCTGCTCAAAGCGATCATCGATACCTCGCCGATGCGCGTTTTCTGGAAGGACAAGAATTTGCGCTATCTGGGGTGTAACCCGGCTTTTGCCCGCGATGCGGGGATGGGAAGCCCCGACGATCTGGTCGGCAAGGACGACTTCCAGATGGGTTGGGTGGCGCAGGCCGATCTTTACCGGGCCGACGACCGGCGGGTGATGGAGTCCGGCGTGCCGGTGCTGTCCTACGACGAACCGCAGACGACGCCCGGCGGCCGGTTGATCTGGCTGCGCACGTCCAAGGTGCCCTTGCGCGACGAGAGCGGGGCAACGATAGGCGTGCTGGGTATCTACGAGGACGTGACCGAGCACAAGCGAGCCGAAAAAGCGTTGCGCGACGAGAGCGAGTTGCGCCGGCAAATGATGGAGTCGCTGCCCGGCGTGTTCTACGTGTACGACGAAGGCGGGCGTTTTCTGATGTGGAACAGAAACCTGGAGCAGATCGCCGGGCGTTTGCCGGAAGAGCTTGCCCGGGTTCATCCGCTCGATCTCTTCGATGCGCCGGATAAGCCCAGGGTAGCGGAGTGCATGCGCTCCGCGTTTGAAAGCGGGCAGAGCGCGCTCGAAGCGGACATGTTGTCGAAGGATGGCTCGAAAACCAGCCTCTATCTGACCGGCCACCGGCAGGACATCGGCGGTCGCCCGGTGGTGATCGGCACCGGTATCGACATCTCGGGCCGCAAACAGGCGGAAGATGCGTTGCGCAAGCTGTCGCTGGCGGTCGAGCAAAGCACGCATTCGATCATGATTACCGATCTCGGTGGCCGGCTGGAGTACGTCAACGATTCTTTCGTGCAGTCCACCGGCTATAGCCGCGAAGAGGCCGTCGGGCAGAACCCGCGCATCTTGCAGTCGGGAATGACGCCGCGCCAGACCTACATCGACTTGTGGGAGGCGGTGACGGGCGGCAAGGACTGGAGCGGCGAGTTCGTCAATCGGCGCAAGGATGGCCGCATGTTTCTCGAATTTGCCCGCATTTCGCCCGTGCGCCAAGCGAACGGCGAGATTACCCATTTCCTGGCGATCAAGGAAGATATCACCGAGCGCAAACAGATCGCAATCGAACTGGAGCAGCACCGGAACCATCTGGAGGAGCTGGTCGTTTCGCGCACGGTCGAACTCTCCGCCGCCAAGGAGGCGGCCGAGGCCGCCAGCCGCGCCAAGAGCACCTTCCTGGCCAATATGAGCCACGAAATACGCACGCCGATGAACGCCATCATCGGCCTCAACCATCTGCTGGTAAAGGAAATCAAGACGCCCAGGGAGCACGGGCAGTTGCTCAAGGTCGGCGATGCCGCACAGCACCTGCTGAGCGTCATCAACCACATCCTCGACCTGTCGAAGATCGAGGCCGGACGCATGGTTCTCGAAAAATCGGATTTTTCCCCGGCCCGGGTCGTCGACCACGCGCTGAGCATGTTCGGCGAGCGGGCGTCGGCCAAGGGGCTGCGCTTGCGCAAGGAGATCGACGCCAGCGTGCCGGCGCACCTGCACGGCGATTTCCTGCGCCTGGGCCAGGTATTGATGAACTTCGTCGGCAACGCCATCAAGTTTTCCGGTCGCGGCGAAGTCATCGTGCGCGCCCGCTGCAGCGACGAGCGGGAAGATTCGCTGCTTTTGCGCCTGGAGGTCGAGGATCAGGGGATCGGTCTGAGCGCGGAGCAACAGGCGCGCCTCTTCCAGGCCTTTTCCCAGGCGGACGATTCGACGACGCGCAAATATGGCGGCACCGGCCTAGGGCTGGCTATTTCCCGGCGGCTGGCAGCGTTGATGGAGGGCGAGGTGGGCGTTTGCAGCAAGGTCGGCGCGGGCAGCACTTTCTGGGTGACGGCGCGTTTGGGCAAGGTTTCGGGCGAGCTGTCGCCGCCCGGTGACGACCAGCATAAGGACGGGGGCGAGCACGCGACAGAAACGCCCGGCCAGATTCTGGCGCGGCGCTATCGCGGCACCCGCGTCTTGCTTGCCGAGGACGATCCGGTCAACCAGGAAGTCGCCTGCGCCTTGCTCGGCGAGACCGGTCTGTCGGTGGATGTCGCGGACAACGGACAAATCGCCGTCGACCGGGTGCGCGACGGCGATTACGCGCTGGTTTTGATGGACGTGCAGATGCCGGTGATGGACGGCCTGGAAGCCACTCTGGCGATCCGCCAACTGCCGGGCAAGGCGGACTTGCCGATTTTGGCGATGACCGCCAACGCTTTCGACGAAGACCGGCAGCACTGTCTGGACGCCGGCATGAACGACCATGTCGGCAAACCGGTGGACCCCGATGTCTTGTACCGGGCCGTCTTGCGCTGGCTGCCCGGGCACGGGCCGGGCGGTGTCGGGCGCTCCGCCGGCAGGCTTTCCCGGGACGAGCGGTCTGTGCGCGCGGCGCTCGATGGCGTGGCCGGACTCGATCTCGAGCAGGGCCTGAAATCGGTGCGCGGCAACCTGGGCAAATTCGTTCATCTGCTGAACACCTTCGCCGGGGCGCACGCCGACGACGCCGCCAAACTGCGAGACGCGCTGGCGGCGGGGGCGATGGCCGACGCACAAAGGCTGGCGCATACCTTGAAGAGCGTGGCGGCGACGCTGGGCATGGCCGACCTGCGCCAGCGCGCGTCCGACATCGAACAAGGTGTGCGGGATCAAGGGGCGGCGGCCGACCTTCTGGACGGGGCGAACCGGCTCGAGTTTCTGCTGGCGCCGCTGGTAGACGCGATAAAACGCCTGGCCGACAGCACGTCGCCGGCCGCCCCGGCGCCAGTTGGGGGCGACTGGACAAGAGCGCGGCAGTCGGTGCGGCAACTCGAAGCGCTGTTGCAGGAAGACAACGCGCAGGCGTACACGGTGTGGAGAGATGCCGCGCCGCTGCTGGAAAATTTCCTGGGATCGCAGGCCGGGCAGCTGCGGCGCGAGATCGAGGGTTTCGACTTCGACCAGGCGTTGAAAACCCTGCGCCTGGCGGCCGGGCGGGTTTCCGGGTGCCCGGATCAGGCGCCGGTGTAGCGCCCGGACTTGTGGTTGGCCAAGATCACCAGATTCAGCGCCAGCGCGCCGACAATCGATAGCCCGACGCCGATCGGGTCGCGGATCAGCAGCGCGGCGCCGACGATGACAAAATCTGCCGCCATCTGCACCTTGCCGGCGCGCCAGCCGCGCGTGTTTTGCAGGTAGATCGCCAGCACGCCCAAGCCGCCCAGGCTGGCTTTGTGCCGGATCAGCATGAGCAGGCCGACCCCGGCCATGAACCCGCCCATGATCGCCGCGAACACGGGGTTGACGGCGTGTACGTCGATCACGCCGGGTAGCGTCTCGGTGTAAATGGCGAGCAGACTGACCGAAATGAAGGTTTTTAGCGTAAACGTCCAGCCCATCGCGCGGATGGCGAAAAGGTAGAAGGGTAGATTGACGGCGAAGACGACGGCGCCCATCGGCCATCCGCTGGCATAGTGAACCAGGAACGCGATGCCGACCGTGCCGCCGGCCAGCAGGCCTGCGGTTCGGAAAAGGAGGATGGCAAAGGCCATGAAGAGCGGCGCAACGAGGATCGCTTGCGCGTCTTCAAACAGGTTGTGGCGAATGTCGCTGCGCTTCATCGGGTAGGAAATGCCAGGAAATGGTCGGGGCAACCGAGTTTACCCGAGCCTGGGGGAACGACGGGTATCGATACATTACAATCGGGTCATGCAGACTGCCCGCCGCACAGGAGTTTCCGATGGAAGAACGCTTGACCGAACTTGAAATCAAGATGAGCCTGACCGAGGATTTTGTCGAGGAGCTGAACCGTACAATCTATCGGCAGGAACAACGCCTCGAACTGTTGCAGGAGCAGTTGCGCCATTTGCACCGGCAGATACAGTCGGCGGCGGAGCCGCCCGAACCGCGCAACCTGCGCGACGAGATCCCGCCGCATTATTGAGGTCGAACGGTACGGTTACCGGGTAGCCGGATAGTTGGATAGTTGGATAGTCGGGTAAGATGGCCTTCCCGTGAACGTTACCGCCGGATTTGAAAGGACGTTGCCGTGAAGATTCGCACCAAGATGTGGCTGGCGTTGGGTCTGGTCATGGCGGTGGTGCTGGCTGTCGATCTCGCGTTCAGCTACCGGAAAATTTCCGGCGAGCAGTTTGACGAGCAGACGGCAGACGCCCACCTTGTCCGCGGAATCCTGATGTCGGTGCGGCGCGTCTATCTTCAGCAATTTATGGACAGCGGACTGCCGGTCAACAGAAGCACCATCGGCTTTCTGCCGGCGCATTCCCTCGGGCGTATCTCGAAAGACTTCCCGAACTGGGACAAGAGCGGCATTTCCTTCAACAACGTTTCCGACCGTCCGCGCAACCCGGACAACCAGGCCGACCGTTTCGAGCGGGAGGCGATGGACTGGTTCCGCGCCAACCCGAAAGTGGAGGAACGCTTGCGGGCGATAGAGGATGACTGGGGGCGTGGCTGGATGCACTACACGGCGCCGATCTGGACTGAAAAGTATTGCCTGAAATGCCACGGCAACGCCGACGATGCGCCGGAAAGCATCCGCGACACTTACGCCAATGCGTATGACTATAAGGTGGGAGACCTGCGCGGCGTATTAAGCGTCAAGCTGCCTCTGGCGCGTTACAAGGAAATGCTTTGGGAGCGCTGGGCCAACCGTCTGGCCTGGAGTTTGTTGAGCTATGCGCTGATTTTTCTGGTGTTGGGGTTCCTGGTCGACCGGCTGGTGCTGCGCCGCCTGGCGCAAGTGCAGGCGGGCACGAAGCAACTGGCGGCGGGCAACGCCGATGCGCGCGTCAAGGTCGAGGGCGACGACGAACTGTCCGGGCTGGCGCGCGATTTCAACCATATGGCCGAGGAGGTGACCGAGCGCACGCAGGCTCTGGCGGCAAACCGGGAGGAGTTGGCGCGACATCGCGACCGGCTCGAAGAGCAGGTGCGGGCCCGTACCGCCGAGCTGGAGTATGCCAAGGAGGCTTCCGAAGCGGCCAGCCTCGCCAAAAGCACCTTCCTGGCCAATATGAGCCACGAGATCCGCACACCGATGAACGCCATCATCGGCCTTACCCATCTCCTGTGTCGCGCCGAACCGACGCCCGAGCAGGCCGGGCGGCTGGCGAAGATCGACAACGCGGCGAATCATCTGCTGTCGATCATCAACGACATCCTCTATATTTCCAAGATCGAAGCCGGAAAACTGGAGCTGGAGCATACGAATTTCCCGCTGGACGCTATGTTTGACCATGTTCGCTCGATGATTTCAGACCAGGTGCTGGCAAAAGGGCTGACCATGACGGCGGATTCCGATAGCGTCCCCGTCTGGTTGCGCGGCGACCCGACCCGCCTGCGCCAGGCGCTGCTCAATTACGCGGCCAACGCCGTAAAATTTACCGAACGGGGCGTTGTCGCCCTGCGCGCAATTTTGCTGGAAGATAGCGGAGACCAGGTTCTGGTTCGCTTCGAGGTGGAGGATACCGGTATCGGCATCGCTCCTGAAAAGATCCCCACTTTGTTTCACGCCTTCGAGCAGGCCGATGCCTCGACCACGCGCAAATATGGCGGCACCGGCCTCGGCCTGGCCATCACCCGGCGGCTGGCGGGTCTGATGGGCGGCGAAGCGGGTGTGAGCAGCGAGCTGGGCAAGGGAAGCCATTTCTGGTTTACCGTGCGCCTGCAACATGGGCACGGCGTCATGCCGGCTGCTGCCGCCGCCGGCGCCGGGGATGCCGAGGCGCAACTGCGGCGCAGGCATGGTGGCGCACGGCTCTTGTTGGCAGAAGATAACGCGGTGAACCGGGAAGTTGCGCTGGAACTGTTGCACGGAGCAGGCCTGATCGTCGATGTGGCGGTCGATGGCCGCGAAGCCGTGGACAAGGTCTGCGCCAACGAGTACCAGCTGGTATTGATGGACATACAGATGCCGCAGATGGACGGCCTGGAGGCGACGCGCGCTATCCGTTCGCGGCCCGAGCGGGCGGGCACCCCCATACTGGCAATGACCGCCAACGCCTTCGACGAGGATAGACGCGCCTGCCAGGCAGCGGGCATGAACGATTTCGTCGTCAAACCGGTCGATCCGGCGACCCTGTACGCGACCCTGCTCAAGTGGTTGCCAAGAAGCGGTGTTCCGACACCGCCCGATGGGACGGGAAGCAAAGCGGCGCCGGCCATCGATTTGGCGGCGTGGCAGCGGCGCCTGGACGATGTTCCGGGGCTGGACAGCGCGCGCGGCTTGGCGCTTGTGCGCGGGAATATGGCCAGGTACGTGCACCTTCTCGCCCTGTTTGCCGAGGGGCATGCCCAAGATGTCGCCACTCTGGAAAGGGGGATGGCGTCGGGCGACCTTGCCGCAGTGAAAGCGGTGGCGCACGCGCTAAAAGGTTCTGCCGGCACGCTGGGCGCCGCCCGCGTATCGGAAACGGCGAGCCTTCTCCAGTCGGCCATCGACCGCTCCGCCGAGCCGGAAGTGATCGTGTGCTGCCATGCCGCTCTGGTGGCGGAACTGGCGCCGCTGATCGACGGGCTTGGCGATTTGCCGGGCGAGCAGTAGCGGCAAGGGTTGGCAAAGGGTCACAAAAAACAAAGCGCCCCGCAGGGCGCTTTGTTTTTAAAGTGGTTGGCGGAGTGGACGGGACTCGAACCCGCGACCCCCGGCGTGACAGGCCGGTATTCTAACCAACTGAACTACCACTCCAGTGCTGCTCGAAACCTTGGCGTCCCCACGGGGATTCGAACCCCGGTACCTACCGTGAAAGGGTAGTGTCCTAGGCCTCTAGACGATGGGGACCCGGAACATTTTTCTTTCGGCTTGTTGGTGGAGGTACGCGGGATCGAACCGCGGACCTCTTGCATGCCATGCAAGCGCTCTCCCAGCTGAGCTATACCCCCGCTCGAAAGAAGGCGCATTATAGGGATGTGGCCTCTTCTTGTAAAGATCAATTTTTGGAGAGAAGCCACAAAAAGCCCGGCTCGAAGCCGGGCTTTTTGTATTGCGGTTGGCGGAGTGGACGGGACTCGAACCCGCGACCCCCGGCGTGACAGGCCGGTATTCTAACCAACTGAACTACCACTCCAGTGCTGCTCGAAACCTTGGCGTCCCCACGGGGATTC
>JACQYA010000077.1 GCA_016208425.1 Betaproteobacteria bacterium | reverse complement strand
TGGCCACCTTGGCCTTGAAGGCGGCTGTGTGGTTACGGCGTGGTCTTCTCATTGCTTCTGCTCCTTGTCTGGCGACTTGCGTCGCTCATTGAAGCAGAGTTATCACTTATCTGGCTGCCCAGTTTGGTGGGGCCACTTCTACCGAAATCGGCACCCCTCAACTAGGCTCAGTTGACCTTGTTCTCATTACTGTGACCGACGCTTGCCGTTTTCAGGGGAGCCAACAACCGAAGCTCATGTACGAAAAAAGGCCGCAGTATCCGGAGACGCTGCGGCGCGAGCGGTGACGCGAATTCGACGCTTAGAGCATGCCTTTGACGGCTTCGGCCTCGTCGGTCAGTTCCTTCAGCGAAATATTGATCTTTTCGCGCGAGTAATCGTCGATTTCGAGACCCCTGATGATCGTGTAGTCGCCGTTCTTGCACTGGCAAGGCATGCCGTAAATCATACCTTCCGGGATGCCGTAAGAGCCGTCGGACGGAACGCCCATGGTAACCCACTCGTCGGACCCGAGTACCCAGTCGCGGATATGATCGATCGCTGCGTTGGCGGCCGAGGCGGCCGACGACAGGCCGCGCGCCTCGATGATCGCCGCGCCGCGCTTGCCGACGGTGGGCAGGAAAATGTCGTTGTTCCAGGCGTGGTCGTTGACGAGCGCCTTGACGCTATCGCCGTTCGAGGTGCAGTTGCGGTAGTCGGCGTACATCGTCGGGCTGTGGTTGCCCCAGACGGCGAGCTGCCCGATGCTGGAAATCGGGCGGCCGATCTTTGCCGCGAGTTGCGACCGGGCGCGGTTGTGGTCGAGACGCATCATGCTGCTGTAGTTTTTTGGGCGGGTGCGGCCAACCTTTATCGCGGCGGAGCGGGCGATCAGGGCGTTGGTGTTGGCGGGGTTGCCGACAACCAGCACCTTGACGTCCTCTTTCGCGTTTTCGGCAATGGCTTTGCCCTGCACGGTGAAGATGGCGCCGTTGGCGCTGAGCAGCTCGGCGCGCTCCATTCCCTTGCTGCGCGGGCGCGAGCCGACGAGCAGGCAGATGTCGGCGTCCTTGAAAGCGGCGTTGGGGTCGTCGGTGGCGAACATGCCGGCGAGCAGCGGGAAAGCGCAGTCGTCGAGCTCCATCATCACGCCCTGAACGGCCTGTTGCGCCTGGGGCAGGTCGAGAAGCTGGAGAATGACCGGTTGATCCTTGCCGAGCATTTCCCCGGAGGCGATGCGGAAAAGCAGGCTGTAACAGATTTGGCCGGCGGCGCCGGTGACGGCGACGCGCATGGGGGCTTTGGACATGTTGCGGCTCCTGTTGTTGGCGATGAACAAGAATGGGCAAGTTATGCGTTAATGCGTTAACAAGCTCCGATGATCGGCATGGCGCCCCAGAAAATAAAGCACTCTGGGGAAAAGCGGATCGGTGGCGATCATAAGAGCGAAAGTGTTGCAATGTCAATGTTTCATCTTATGTCTTATATAAGATATTTATAATACGATAGACGTGCCGAAAAAAATGTGCTGAAATTGCGCACCATGAACCTTTCGCCTGTGCCTACCCCTATGCATTCACCGACTTTCAGCCCGCTTTACCGGCAGATCAAGGCGTTGATCATGCGCAGCTTGGAGGCGGGCGAGTGGGGGCCGGGCGACGCCATACCGAGCGAATCCGAGCTCGCCGCCCGATTCTGCGTCAGCCAGGGTACGGTGCGCAAGGCGATCGACGAGATGGCTGCCGAGAATCTGCTGGTGCGCCGTCAGGGCAAGGGGACTTTTGTCGCCACGCACAGCGATCCGCGCTCGTTTTTCCGTTTTCTCCGGCTGGCGCCCAACGAGGGCGAGCTGCCGCCTTCGCAGAGCATTCCGCTCGAATGCTGGCGCGCCAAGGCGGGCGCCGACGTGGCGCGGATGTTGGGCATCGAGCCGGGCGCGCCGGTCATCATCGTCCGCCGTTTGCTGAAATTCGCCGACGAGCCGGTTGTTTTCGACGAGATCTATCTGCCCGGAGAACTGTTCCAGGAACTGACGATGGACGCGCTCAAAGCCAGCGACAAGTCGATTTACAGCCTGTTCGAGACCCGGTTCGGCGTGCGCATCATCCGCGCCGACGAGCGTTTGCGCGCCGTTTCGGCGGATCGCGTCAGCGCCGACGTGCTCCAGGTTGAGGAAGGTAGCCCGCTGCTGCTCGTCGAACGGGTGACCTACACTTACGGCAACAAGCCGGTGGAGTGGCGTCGCGGTTTCTACGCAACGCAGAACTACCATTATCACAACGAGCTGGGTTGATGTTTCAAAAGGCGTAGTTTATGCCGGATGGCACAAACTACAACACCGGTGCAACACGGGAGGAATCGTTTATGGCCGACATCGCGATCAAGAAAAAACGTCCGAAGAATCTCAACCTGCTGAGCATCCGCCTGCCGCTGCCGGGGATTCTGTCGATCATCCACCGTATCGCCGGTGCCGCGCTGTTCCTGCTGCTGCCCGCCCTGCTCTGGATATTGCAAAACAGCCTGGCGTCGGCCGAAACCTTCGCCGCCATCAAGGGCGTGGTCGCCAATCCACTGGTCAAGCTCATCCTCTTCGGCCTGATCTGGATGTATATGCACCATTTCTGCGCCGGTATCCGCTATTTGCTGCTCGACGTGCACAAGGGCGTCGATCTGGCGTCGGCGCGCCTGTCAAGCTGGATTGTCTTTGCCGTCAGCATCGCGCTGACGCTGATTGTCGGAGCCAAAGTGCTATGGTAAATCGCATCGTCGTCGGCGCCCACTACGGGCTTAAGGACTGGATCGTCCAGCGTGGCACGGCCATCGTCATGGCCGTCTACACCGTCGTATTCTTGGCCGTGATCGGCGCCGTGGCGCCGGATTCCTTTGATGCGTGGCGCGGCATTTTCGCCAGCGGCTTCATGAAATTTGCCACCTTCGTGTTCCTGGTCAGCCTCATCTATCACGTCTGGATCGGCATGCGCGACATCTGGATGGATTATGTCAGGCCGGACGGGCTGCGCTTGCTGGTGCTGATGGCAACCGCTGCGGTGCTGGTCGGCTACGCCGGCTGGGCGGTACAGATTTTGTGGAGAACCTAAGTGAACAAGCCAAACATCCCGGTTCGCAAATTCGATGCGGTGATCGTCGGCGCCGGTGGCGCGGGTTTGCGCGCCGCCATTCAGCTTTCGGAAGCCGGCCTGAAGACGGCCGTGCTGTCCAAGGTGTTTCCGACACGCTCGCACACCGTCGCGGCGCAGGGCGGCGTTTCCGCGTCGCTCGGCAACTCCGAGGAAGACCACTGGCACTGGCATATGTACGATACGGTCAAGGGTTCCGACTGGCTCGGCGACCAGGACGCGATCGAATACATGTGCCGCAAGGCGCCCGAAGTCGTCGTCGAACTTGAGCACTTCGGCATGCCGTTCGACCGCACCGACGAAGGCAAGATCTACCAGCGCCCGTTCGGCGGCCACATGTCGAACTTCGGCGAGAAACCCGTGCGGCGCGCCTGCGCGGCGGCCGACCGCACCGGCCACGCGATGCTGCATGCCCTGTATCAGCGCAACGTGCGCGCCAACACGCAGTTCTTCGTCGAATGGATGGCGCTCGATCTGATCCGCGATCAAGACGGTCAGGTGCTCGGCGTCATCGCGCTGGAAATGGAAACCGGCGAAGTCGTCGCCTTTCACGCCAAGGCGACGATCTTCGCCACCGGCGGCGCGGG
>JACQYA010000057.1 GCA_016208425.1 Betaproteobacteria bacterium | reverse complement strand
GGGCAGCGTGCGATGGGTTTGTACGTCGACCAGTTTCGGATAGGCGGCGGTGTGGCAGAAGGACTGCATCACCATGTCGGCCGAGAAGCCGAGGCAGGCCAGATCCTTCAGCTCGTCGCGCGTCATCGGGCCGGTGGTGTCTTGCGAGCCAACGGTGGTCATTTTCGGTTCGCAGTAGGTTCCGGGGAGAACGCCCTTCCCTTCCGGCAATCCGCAAGCGCGGCCGACCATCTTCTGCGCCAGCGAGTAGCCCTTGCCGGTATCGGACGGATTCTGCGGCAGGCGGAACAACGTCGAAACCGGCAGGCCGAGGGCGGCACGCGCCTTGGCGGTCAGGCCGCGCCCGACGATCAGCGGGATGCGGCCACCGGCGCGCACTTCGTCGAGGATGACCGGGGTCTTCAGTTGCGATTCGGCGATGATTTGTAAACCATTCGCGCCGTTCTTCAGCGCAGTGACCTTGGCCGTGGCGTGGTCGATCTTCAGCTCTATCTCGTCGCCCATGTTCATCTGCTCGACATCGATTTCAATCGGCAGCGCGCCGGCATCTTCCATCGTGTTGAAGAAGATCGGCGCGATCTTGGAACCCAGACAGAAGCCGCCAAAACGCTTGTTCGGAACAAACGGGATGTCTTCACCGGTGAACCACAGCACCGAGTTGGTCGCGGACTTGCGCGAGGAACCGGTACCGACCACGTCGCCGACGTAAGCGATCAGGTTTCTTTTGGCCTGCAACGCGGCAAGCTGCTTGACCGGGCCACGGCCGCCGGCCTCGTCGGCTTCGATGCCCGGACGCGGGTTCTTCAGCATGGCCAGCGCGTGCAAAGGAATGTCGGGGCGCGACCAGGCATCCGGTGCGGGCGACAGGTCGTCAGTGTTGGTTTCGCCGGTGACCTTGAAGACGGTCAGTTTCTGCGAAGCGGGGACTTCCGGACGCGAGGTAAACCACTCGGCGTCGGCCCAGGATTGCAGCACGGACTTGGCGTTGGCCGCAGCCGACCCATTCCCAGCCTTGGCCAGTTCGGCAACGTCGTGGAAAAAATCGAATACCAGCAGGGTTTTCTTCAGCGCTTCGGCTGCGACGGGGCCGACTTCCGCGTCGCCCAGCACGTCGATCAGCGGCTTGACGTTGTAACCGCCGAGCATGGTGCCGAGCAGTTCGGTCGCCTTGGCCCTGGAAATCAGCGGGCTGGATTCGGCGCCCTTGGCCACCTTGGCGAGGAATTCGGCCTTGACCTTGGCAGCGTCATCCACACCGGCAGGAACACGGTAGGTAATCAGCTCGACCAGAGCCTGCGCTTCGCCCTGCGGCGGATTCTTCAGCAGGCCGATCAGTTCTTCGGTCTGTTTGGCGGTCAACGGGAGGGGCGGGATACCAAGCGCAGCGCGCTCGGCAACGTGGGCACGATAGGATTCCAGCACGGCGACGTCCTTTCTCAAGGGTTGGACAAAGGCGAAAAAACACTCCACTGCCGGGCTAATCGCGTTAGTGCATTGATTTCCAATAGTTCTAGTCTCATAGAGAATGCCAGAATACCGCCCGCAACACGCCGCCCCAACAAGTCTTATATATATTATAAGTTATAAGGACTTCTGTGAACAACCCTGGGCAACTTTTCGGCATCGACCGCCGGCAGCATGTGTCGGACAGAGGGTGCAGGCGCCGGTTCGCACCATCGCGTGAAACGCGCTATTCCGCCGCCTCGTAGCTCGACGGGCTGATCCCGGCACGCGCCAGGAATTCGCGCAGCGGTTTGATGTCCTGCTTGTTGAACACGTTGCTGTGATGCGGGTGATGTAGAAAAAACTCCTGGTGGTTCAGTACGATACGGAACCTCGCGCCATGCGACGACTCGACCGTGGCGCCCAGATGATTGAGCAGCGATTCGACTTCCCGCCAATGGATGTTGCCGCTGACCGGATCTTGAAATATGGAACGAAGGAGGTGGGCGTGCTTGTGGCTCATGATGTTGGCTCCCCTGGCTGAGACGGTTCTTCGTGCTGCCGCCCGCGCTGGTTTCGGCCGCAGGCACAGGATCATTATAGGCCGCTGCCTGGAGCCTCCGCGACCAGCCCGACGCTTTCTCCGGCATAGACCACACGTTGCCCCACGCGCAGCTTGGCGCGCTTGCGCAATTCGACCACCCCATCGACGCGAACTTTGCCTGCCCCGATCTCGGCATGCGCGCCGCCGCCGGACGAACAGAGCCCCGTCGCCTTGAGCAGTTGATCGAGCCGGATATGGTCGCCCCGAACCGAAAATACGATAGCCATCGCCTTCCTCCAATAATCGATTTTTGAGCGGGGTTAACCGGCCGCGAGCGGCGGCAAGCCGTAGCGGCGCCGCGCCCGGTCGCATGCGTCGTCGCCGATACCGAGCGGCGCGTAGGGCGCGAAATCGCGACAGGGGCCGGGACGCCGCGCGTAAATGCTGCAGCGTACCGACCGGCCGACCGCCCCTTCCAGCGCGACGCAACGCGGTGGCGCCTCGTCGGTGCCGCGCATGCGCACCAGCGTTGCGGTCAGCGGCACCGCCAGTTCTTCCGGCACGCAGCCGGACTCGCCCGACGCCAGGTCGGTGCGGTGAAAATCGACGCGAAAGGCGGCGCAACACGCACCGCAGAATAAACAGGCCAAGGCCTTCTCCGAGTAACCGCTTCAGGTCAGATCGACTTCGGCACGAAAAAGCGCGTGACCGGAATCGAGGTATTTTCGCTCGAAAGGCGTCAGTGCCACGTCCGGCACATACGGCTTACAACGCGCTTCGCGTTGTGTGACGTATCGGACGGCAAAACAGAATTCCTCGACGTAAACCCGCCAATTGCTCCGACACTCGATCACGCCGCCCAGTTCAAGCACGGTCGGGAAAACCGGGTGACCGTGCCAGCGCCGGATCAAATGGCCGATTTTCGGCCACGGGTTCGGGTAGAGCAGGTAGTGGCGATCCAGCCGGATTCCCGCATCGCGCAACAAGCGCCAGTAATCGGCCAGATCAGCGCGCACCAAGTCCAGGTTGGGCGGCAGTTCGTTCTGCTTGCCGCGCGCCAACCGCGGCCCGGACTGGTCGACGCCGATGATGTAGTGCTCGGGGAAAGCCCGCGCCAGCGCGATGCTGCTTTCGCCGGCGCCGCAGCAGGCGTCGACAATCAGCGGTGCTTTCGGCGCCAGGCGCTCGCGGCGCGCCAGGCTGGCCTCGAAAGCGGCCAGGTTGTAGCCGGTATAAGGTTTGCGGAACGCCGTCGCGGTGTGGCGGGCAAGCAACGCCGGCAAGCGTTCATGAATGCCGGTCTGCGCGCTCGTCGGGATGCGGGAATTGGCGTACATGCGCTCCGCTCCGCCGAACCGTCAGGCGGCCGCCCGCAAAAATGCGCCCGATGAAACCGGCACGCCATGCAGCGCCAACACCCGCGTCGTCTCCTCGACGCCACGCAAGGTACGTACCGCTGCGTGGAGCGCCGCCGCTTCGACAAAAGTGCGCCGCAAGGACGCCAGCCACAGCTTGAGCCGCCCCGGTGCGTGACGCGGTCCGACCTTGTGCGACACCTGCGTCCAGAAATCGGCCAACAAGGGCAGCAGTTCGATCCAGTCGCCGGCGCGTTCCCCGGCCGGCAGCTCCCCGGCCATCAGCACGCCGATCCTGCGCGCAAGAAAGGGGTCGGCCACCGCGCCGCGCCCTATCATCACATCGTCGCTGCCGCTCACCGAACGGCAGCGGAGATAGTCTTCGGCCGTCCACACCTCGCCGTTGGCCGTTACCGGCAAGCGCACGACGTCGCGGATGCGCGCCACCCACTCCCAGTGCGCCGGCGGCCGGTAGCCGTCATCCCTGGTGCGCGCGTGCACGACCAGCGCAACGATGCCGCTGGCTTCCAGCGCCCGCGCGCAATCCAGAGCCTTGGCCGTATCGCTCACGCCGAGCCGCATCTTGGCCGAAAACGGAATGCTCGGCGGCACCGCCCGGCGCACGGCGCCGGCGATGCGGAAAAGACTTTCCGGATCGTCCAGCAGCTTGGCGCCGCCACCGTGACGGTTGACCGTCGGCGCCGGGCAGCCGAAATTGAGATCGATTCCGGCCGGCGACAGTTCGGCCAGTTGCGCCGCATTTTCTGCCAGACACACCGGATCGCTGCCGAGCAATTGCACCGCAACCGGCGTCCCGGCGGGCGTTTTGCCGGCGTTGGCCAGTTCCGGGGAGATGCGGCGAAAGGTGCGTAACGGCAAGAGCGTTCCAGAAACACGCACGAACCCGGCCACCGCGCCGTCATAGCCGCCGACCCGGGTCAGCACATCGCGCAAGACGTGGTCGGCCAGCCCTTCCATCGGCGCCAGCAGCAACTTTTCCCCGCCGAGACTCATCCGCTTCTCGTCGCGGCACACGAACTCTGCACCCCGGTCGGCGGAACGCTTGGCGTTTGCCGGGTCAGACCGGTCAGCGTTTCCAGAATTTGAACTTGCTCCTGTTTTCGGATTCGCCGCCAGCCTCGCGCCGTGCCGCGTCGTCCGCCCGATTTCTGTCGAAACCGGGATCGGACTCGCTCAATCTGAGCAGGTCGCCATCGAGCACGCTGGTGTCCACACCGTAGCACCCGGTAATCAGAAGGTGTTCTACTTCGGTGTCATACCGTGTTCTCTCTGGCGCGGTGGCGGCAGGCGCCGGAGCGTCGGCCGGAAGCGAAGGAGGGTCTAGCGCCAGCGTATTCTTCCGGGCCACATCAGGCTGATCGGCCAGCGGGTCTGCGCCGTGCCTGAGAAGAATGCCGACAATCTCCGCGCGGTTGCTGCGCCTGGCCAAGCGCAACGCACCACCCGGCCCATCCCGGCTTGCCGCATTGATTTGCGCTCCGCGCCTCAAGAGTTCCAGCACTATTTTGCTGTGTCCTTGCGAACAGGCCACACGCAATGGAAAACCCGAAAAGCCGTGCACATCCGGCGCCTCGATATCGGCGCCCGCATCCAACGCACCGGCAACAGACGCCAGATTGCCCTGCATGATTCCCTTGACGAGTTCGAGATCCGCCTTGCTGTTCATCACCGCCTCAACGCGCTGCACACGCAAACAATCACCGGCCGAAAGTCATTTCCACAACCCGCGAAACTGCCATTTTACCCTCGCCGCCGCATCAAGTTCCAAACGATGTAAAGGAAGCAGCAGTTCTCAATTCAAAATCTGACTTTGCGAGGCGACCTGAGGATGCTATCGATCCAGCCGCGACGAAATTGGAGTGCAGATATTTCGTGTTTTTTCGGTGATTGAAAATAGTACTTGTAAACAGTGTGTTATACAGT
>JACQYA010000055.1 GCA_016208425.1 Betaproteobacteria bacterium | reverse complement strand
CATTCAACGCTTGACGGAAACACACCAGACACGGCTTACTTCAACCTCAGCAAGTCACCGCTCGCCGCGGCGGCTTAAAACCCGGCAGAGATATCACTTAAGAAAATCGGAATTCTGTCCAGCTGAATGGAGCCACCTCTTTGCTCGCCAGCAACCGGGTTTCGGTCGTCGTGAAAAGCCCCAAGGGAGGGCGGAGATTGATATGTAGTCGCAAAGCGACCACAATGAACCTCCTAAACTGATTCAAGGAACGTCACATGAGTGCTGCCGACACCTACGTCCGTGCTCGCATCGACACGCAAACCAAGGAGCGTGCAGCCAGCGCACTTGGGGCAATGGGCTTGTCCATCTCGGATGCTATTCGTTTGCTGATGCTGCGCGTCGCCGATGAACGCCGTTTGCCATTCGAGGTCAAGGCACCCAACGCTGCGACCCGCGAGGCTATCGAAGAACTTGAGAGCGGGAAGGGCAAGCGGTTCGACGGCGTTGATGCGTTGATGGCTGACCTGCATGCGGACGATTGACCGATCTTCCGCTTTCAGGCGCGACTATAAGCGAGAGGCCAAGGGGCTGCATCGAGCTACGCTCGATGCAGCCTTGAAAAAGGTCATCGTCGCGCTGGCGACCGACCAACCCTTGGGAGATCGTTATCGCGATCACGATCTCTGCGGGGATTGGGCCGGCTACCGTGAATGCCACATCAAGCCTGACTTGCTTATGGTTTATCGGAAATCGGACGCCGACACACTCAGACTGGCGAGGCTTGGCTCGCACAGCGAGCTTTTCGGTTGAAGACAGGCGGTGCTCAACCGCTAAAACCCCTCATCCTCGCGCAAAAACCGCCACTGCCCCAGCGGCAAGTCGCCGAGCTTGACGCGGCCGATACGCACGCGCTTGAGCCCGACCGCCTTGACCCCGACCAGCTCGCACATGCGGCGGATCTGGCGCTTGCGGCCTTCGCGCAGGACGAAGCGCAGTTGGTCGTCGTTCAGCCACTCGACCTTGGCCGGGCGCAACTGGCGGTCGTCGAGGCTCAGGCCGTGGTTGAGCAGGGCAAGTCCTTTCGCGTCCAGCCGGCCTTCGATACGCACCAGATATTCCTTGTCCACGGTGGAGTTTTCGCCGATGAGCTGGCGCGCGACGCGGCCGTCCTGGGTGAGCACAAGCAGGCCGGTCGAGTCGATGTCGAGACGGCCGGCCGGCGCCAACCCCTTGAGGTGCCCGGGCCGGAAAACCGGCGTATCCGGTGTCTGGTACTGTGTTTCGGGCTTTATCAGCGTCACGGCCGGGACGAAACCCGGCTCCGGCTGGCCGGACACATAGCCCACCGGTTTGTGCAGCAAGAGGGTCATCTGCCGGTTCTGGCTGGCGCGCGCTTCTGCGGCCAACGTGATGTCAGCCGACGGATCGACCCGCGTACCGAGTTCGGTGACGCGCTCGCCGTTGACGAAGACCCAGCCGCGCTCGATGTAGGCGTCGGCTTCGCGCCGCGAACTCAGGCCGCGCTCGGCCATCAGCTTGGAAATACGGACGCCGCCCGGCGAAGCGCCGCCGGTCGCAACCACCGCCGCCGGCCGACGCGAAACGTCTGAGCCTGGCGCCTTTGCGGCGACGGGCGCCCGCGACGGCGTGCCGCGCGGCTTCTCTTGCCGGTGTGGCGCAGCTTTTTCCCGGCCCGGCGCGGTAGCGGACGGGCGTTGGGGCGCGCCGCCGCGAACCGGTCGACGACCGTCGGTAGCGGGCTGCAGTGCGCCCGGCGCCTTGGGCGGCAACGTCAGCGTCTTGCGCGGCGCGTCGGCCATTTTTTGGCGATCAACGGATGTCGAGCAGCTCGACTTCAAAGACGAGCGTCGCGTTCGGCGGGATGACGCCCCCGGCACCGCGCGCGCCGTAGCCCAACTCGGGCGGAATGGTCAGCTTGCGCACGCCGCCAACCATCATGCCGGCCACGCCTTCATCCCATCCTGAAATCACCTGGCCTCGCCCCAGACCGAACTCGAAGGGATCGTTGCGATCTTTGCTGGAATCGAATTTGCTGCCGTCGGTCAGCCACCCGGTGTAATGGACGACGACGTTCTGCCCGGCTTTGGCGATGGCGCCGGAGCCGAGGGTGATCTCTTCGACCTGAAGTCCGGTGGCGCTGGTAATAATCGACATGAAGGCTCCTGAAAATTTTGAAAGGCGAAGTTTAGCAGGATAGGCTCACCGCACACGGCGATGATACGAACCGCCGCTTTCGGCTAAACTTGAGGGATATTTCCGCTCAGGAGGGGCCGCCCGTGGATGTCCGTTCTATCATCGCTCCCGTGGTTGCCGACAAGGAGGCTCTGGGGGAATTTATCGACACCCTCGGCGAGCACGCGGCACACATCGAACGCGATGTCGCGCGCCTGAAAACGGCGCCGGGCGACCGCGATGTCGTCGCCGACCTCTTCCGCTCGGTTCACAATATCAAGGGCGACGCGGCGCTGTGCAATATCGATCTGGCGGTCGCCATCGTGCACCCGGTCGAAACCGTTCTGGCCCGCTTTCGCGGCGGCGATATCGCGTTTTCCGACTTTCTCGCCGAAGCGATCCTGCTCGCCATCGACCGGCTGGAGCTGGCCGCCAGCGGGCTGGCTTCGGGCGCTTCGCTCGACGGCTTGCGCCTGCTGCCGCTGGTGCAGGGGCTTGAAACGCTGGCGCTTTGCGCGGCGTCCGAAACGGACGCCCGCGCCGGTGAGCTGATCGAGATCGTCACCGGTTTCAAACCGGCGGCGGCCGTTGCCATGCCCGCGCGCAGCAAGGTCTCGGCCTTGGCCGGGGGGGCGAAGACACGCGCCGCCGCCGACCTGCGTTTCTTTCGCACGCTGGCGGATCAGCTTGAGGCGCGTTCCGCGCTTTTCAAGGGACGTACCACCCGCGTGCTGCGCCTGGCCCAGGAAACCAATCTCCTCTCCGGTAGCAAGATTGACCCCATGCAGCTGGAAGCCGCCGTCTATATGCACGATGTAGGCATGATGTTTCTCCCGGAATCGGTGTGGCTGAAAGTGGATCGCGTCACGCCCGAGGAAAAGGCGAAGCTGGCGTCGCACCCGGAACACGGCGCCGGCATCCTTTCGCGCATCGAGGGCTGGGAAGCGGCCGCCGGGATGGTCGAACAGCACCACGAAATGCCCGACGGTGGCGGATATCCAAACGGGCTTGGCTGCGACGCGATTTGCGATGGCGCCAAAGTGCTAGCCATCGTCGATGCGTTCGAGGCGGTGATGCTCAAACACATCCAGCGCGGCAGGAACCGCTCCGTATTGCGGGCGATCGCCGAGGTCAACGCCTGCGACAAGCAGTTTGCCCCCGAGTGGATCGAGCCTTTCAACCGGGTCATCAGGCGTTCGGTCGAGGCCTGATGACCGGATCGATGAGCGGCGCTCCCGACCTGGAGCGGCGTTTTGGCGGCGTCGGGCGAGTCTATGGGAAAGGGGCGCTGGAACGCTTCCGGGAAGCGCGCGTTTGCGTGGTCGGGGTCGGCGGCGTCGGCTCGTGGGTCGTGGAAGCGTTCGCCCGATCGGCGGTGGGACACCTGACCTTGATCGACCTCGACATGATTGCCGAGTCCAATGTCAACCGGCAGCTTCACGCGTTTAGCGGAGAGTTTGGCAAAGCCAAGGTGCTGGCGATGACGGAGCGCGTCGCCGCGATCAACCCGAGTTGCACGGTCGTCGCAATTGAGGACTTCGTTACTCCCGAAAACATCGAAGAACTGCTTGGCGCCCGTTATGACTACGTGGTGGACGCCATCGACCAGGTGCGCGTCAAGGCTGCGCTGATCGCCTGGTGCCGGCGGCAAGGAGTCCCCGTGCTGACTTCCGGCGGAGCAGGAGGCCAGATCGATCCGGCGCGCATAGAAGTCGCCGATCTGGCGCGGACGACTCAAGATCCGCTGCTGTCCAGGGTTCGCTCGCTGCTGCGCAAGGAGTACGGCTTTTCGCGGGAAGCGAAGAAGAAGTTCGGCGTTGCGGCCGTATATTCGACCGAGCCGCTACGTTACCCGCAGCCGGATGCCGCTTGCGAAACCCTCTCCCGGCCGGGCGGGCTTAACTGCGGGGGCTTTGGTTCGTCGGTCTGCATCACGGCCACCTTTGGTTTTGTGGCGGCCGGTGAAGTTCTCAAACACTTGGCGACGGCTATATGTCCCGACTGAAAAAGAAGCTGCGCTCGCGCAAAGCCGGCCTGCCGCCCGGCGCCCTGATACATATTGGCGACATCAAGACGAAAGCCATATCGCTGTCGCTGGTCGATTTCGGCCCGGAGAGTTATAGCGAACACGAGCTTGCCGATCTCGCGTCTCTCGACGCCGTGCCGCACACCGCAGGCGTGCGCTGGCTCAACGTACACGGAGTACACGACCCGGCGCTGCTCGCCGCAATCGGCGAACGTTTCGCGCTCCACCCACTGGTCATCGAGGACATTCTCAACACCGACCAGCGCCCGAAGGCCGACGACTACGACGACTATCTCTTCGTCGTCGCCCACCTCTACAACACCGACCCCGATCTGACAGAGGTTGCGCGCGATCAAATCAGCCTGGTGGTCGGACACGATTTCGTACTCAGCTTCCAAGAACGATCTACCGGAATTTTCGCGCCGTTGCGCCAACGCCTGCGCGCGGATAGAAGCCCGCTACGCCGCGTCGGCGGTGACTATCTCGCCTATTCGATGCTCGATGCGATTGTCGATAGCTACTTCGGCGTCACCGAAAACTTGCACGAGCGCTCCGAACAGCTTGAGGAAGAAATTCTCGGGAAGCAGAACACGGGAACCCTGCAAGGAATCCATGACTTAAAGCGGACTGCGATGCAGCTACGCCGCACGTTGTGGCCGCTACGGGAGACACTGAATTCGCTGTATCGGAGCCAGGCCGACTTTTTCCGGCCAGAAACCCAGCTATACCTGAGAGACGTTTACGACCACACGGTGCATGTTCTCGAATCCTTGGAAGACCTGCGCGACCTGCTTACCGGCCTGCTCGATATCTATCTCACAACGGTCAGCAACCGCGTTAACGTAGAGGTTCGCAGACTGACGGTGGTGGCTACCATCTTCATGCCGGCGACCCTGATTGCCGGCATTTTCGGTATGAATTTCCGCGCGATGCCGTGGCTGGAGGAAGGGGGCGGGTTCTGGCGGGCGATCGCGGCGATGGTGGGGGTCGCGCTGGGGCTGGCCGGGGTGTTCTGGCGCCGGCTGCTGCTGCGCTAGAGCTGCGGCCGGAAAGCGCGGAGCCCTCGCCGCCTGGGGGCGGGAGGGTTCCGTGTTTTGGGGAGCCTGGCGGTGACCTACTTTCGCACACGGAAGTGCACTATCATCGGCGCGGCTTCGTTTCACGGTCCTGTTCGAGATGGGAAGGGGTGGGTCCGAAGCGCTATGGCCGCCAAGCGTAACTTGTCGGCAGCACGCGGTATCGCGTGCTGCGCAAAAGGGAAGAAGGGTTTGCGATGGTTTGGTTGTGATTGGTTTTTAACACAAAGAGCTGCCGCTTAAGGTTATAGGATCAAGCCGCACGGGCAATTAGTACCGGTTAGCTTAACGTGTTGCCACGCTTCCACACCCGGCCTATCAACGTCGTGGTCTACGACGACCCTTCAGGGGGATCGAGTCCCCGGGGAAATCTCATCTTAAGGCGAGTTTCACGCTTAGATGCTTTCAGCGTTTATCTCTTCCGAACTTAGCTACCCGGCGATACGACGGACCGGCTACAGCCCCAGGATGTGATGAGCCGACATCGAGGTGCCAAACACCGCCGTCGATATGAACTCTTGGGCGGTATCAGCCTGTTATCCCCAGAGTACCTTTTATCCGTTGAGCGATGGCCCTTCCATACAGAACCACCGGATCACTATGACCTACTTTCGTACCTGCTCGACTTGTGGGTCTCGCAGTCAAGCACGCTTATGCCATTGCACTAACAGCACGATGTCCGACCGTACCTAGCGTACCTTCGTACTCCTCCGTTACTCTTTGGGAGGAGACCGCCCCAGTCAAACTGCCTACCATGCACGGTCCCAGACCCGGATTCACGGGCCATGGTTAGAACCTCAAACAAACCAGGGTGGTATTTCAAGGTTGGCTCCACCGGAACTAGCGTCCCGGCTTCAAAGCCTCCCACCTATCCTACACAGACCGGTTCAAAGTCCAATGCAAAGCTACAGTAAAGGTTCATGGGGTCTTTCCGTCTTGCCGCGGGGAGATTGCATCTTCACAAACATTTCAACTTCGCTGAGTCTCAGGAGGAGACAGTGTGGCCATCGTTACGCCATTCGTGCAGGTCGGAACTTACCCGACAAGGAATTTCGCTACCTTAGGACCGTTATAGTTACGGCCGCCGTTTACCGGGGC
>JACQYA010000054.1 GCA_016208425.1 Betaproteobacteria bacterium | reverse complement strand
CGAAATGAAAGGAACTATCATGTTACGCAAAATTATCGTGGCTTCTAGCCTGATGCTCGCCTTGTCCTCGGCGGTACTGGCTGCCGGTATGTCGGGCGGTACACCGCCTGCCGGGGGAACTCCCGGCACGCCTCCTGCGGGGATGACCCCCGGAACCCCTCCTGCTGGAGTGACTCCCGGCACGCCTCCCGCCGGGATGACCCCCGGAACCCCTCCTGCTGGAGTGACTCCCGGCACGCCTCCCGCCGGAGTGACCCCCGGCACCCCGCCGGTCGGCATAACGCCGGGCACGCGTCCATCAGGCGCCAGACCAGGAACTGCTCCGGCGGGGATGACCCCTGGTGCCGGCATGCATCGCTAACCGCAAAAAGGGTGTAATTCGGGTTTTTGGGGCAATGGGACGGTAACTGAAATTCAACGTCACCATTCCGTTGCTCCCTGAACCCGTGCTTCAGAAGATGCTGGCATTGCTGAACGTTTTCGACAGACTTACCCGATCAAATTTTTCCTAGTTCCGGGTATTCGTCAAGTTTGTAGGCCGGAAACCGAAACATTCCACTGATCTACTCTGGTATCGACCTCTATCGGAAAGCGATAAAAATGCACGTAGAGATAGTATTAAGCAACGCATTCCCGAAATTGGCTCGCCGTGTGTGCGTGCTAGCGATGATCGTCGCATCGCCCGCGCTGTTTGCGGCGGCGGGGGAACTCGACCCGAGCTTTGGCTCGGGAGGGGTCGTAAAGACCGTTTTGGCGACAGACACCCAAGCCTATGCATCGACTCTGTTACCGGATGGTCGCCTGTTGGTGGCCGGAAGCACTTGGGATCGCCAGACCAACTTGCAGAAGCTCCTGGTGGCGCGCTATGGCGCCACGGGTACGCTTGATGCAAGCTTTGGCTCAGGTGGCGTCACGACAACTCAAGTGCTTCCGACCAGCAACGGTTCCTTCGCCAACGCGATGACGGTACAGCCTGACGGGAAAATCATCTTGGCGGGCGCCACCCAATTCGACGGCGCCAATTTCGAGACCGCGCTTGCCCGTTTCAACACGGACGGCAGTTTGGATGCAAGCTTCGGTGTGAATGGCGTTGTAGCGACGCGGATCGGCAATGGCGTCACGTCGATCCAGGATGGCGGTGTGGACGAGACTTTTGCCGCGCTCGCTCTGTTGCCGGACGGCAGGATCGTTGCCGCCGGGTATGCGAAAATCGGCGGTAACTATGTTCTTGCCATTGCGCGCTACAACACCAACGGCGGTCTGGATATCAGCTTCGGTTCCGGCGGCATTGTCACGACAAACACCGGGGGCGACCCTTACCTCACCGGGGCGGTGCTTCAGCCGGACGGAAAAATTGTCGTTGCCGGCGGGGCTACGCCCTCCGGCGGCGTGGATACTGCCCTGCTCGTTCGCTATAACTCGAATGGCAGCCTCGATTCGAGCTTTGGATCGGCGGGTGTGGTGTACACGACAGGCGGGCTGAACCAGTTGTGGTTCAATGCGCTGTTGCGCCAGCCGGATGGGAAATTAGTGGGTGCGGGGCGGGGTTATCGCGGCGGCCAATACGTCTTTGCTCTGGCCCGCTTCAATAGCGATGGCTCACCCGACACCAGCTTTGGGTCATCCGGTATCGTAACGGCTGCGCCGGGAAGCCATGATTCCATCAGGGCGGTGGTGTTGCAGCCGGACGGAAAACTTGTCGCCGGAGGACACAGCCAGAGCAGCAGTAACGTGTACGTATCCGCGATGGCGCGCTACAGCGCGGAGGGTGTGCCCGATTCCAGTTTCGGTAGCGGGGGTTTGGTGCGTACGGCGATGGGTTCGATCGACGACTCGATTTGGGCTTTGAACGTTGCCCAGGACGGGAAGCTGATTGCGGTCGGCATGACCCAGGTCGACACGGATCTGAACAACGCGATTGTTGTCGCGCGCCATCTCGGCGATGCTGTGGCGTCGGCCGCTACCGTCACCGCGATCGAGTATTTTCACGCCAACTTCGGCCACTACTTCATTACCACCTCACCCGAAGAAGCGGCTGCCATCGACAGCGGCAAGATTCAGGGCTGGACGAAAACCGGGCAAACGTTCAAAGCCTATTCGCTCGATACTTTCGGGGCATCCAGTGTCTGTCGCTTTTTCAGCACCAGCTTCGCGCCGAAGAGTTCTCACTTCTATACGCCTGCGGCGGAGGAATGCGCTATCGTTAAAAACAATCCGAACTGGCAGTACGAAGGACTGGTGTTTTCTCTCGGGCCTATCAGCGTGGGAACCTGTGCGGCCGGAACGGTTCCGCTCTATCGCATGTACAACAACGGACAGAGCGGTGCGCCCAATCACCGCTATTCGACGAGTTCCGCCCTGGTTTCCACGATGGCGGCGCAAGGCTGGGTTTCGGAGGGCGTGATCGCCTGCGTGCCGAACTGAGACAGGCGGCCGTGAGCGCGATCAATTCGCGGTTGCCGCACCCGCCCAGAGATCGTTCAGGTCGGGGAACTGCCACTTGGCGGGATCTTCGCGCCCGACGATCTTTTCCGGGCAGCCGGGGCGTGAAAGGTCGACGATTTCCGGGGCGATGCGCGCGTTGGACTTGGTCGAGAAGAAGACCTTGATGTGCGGGGTGAGCAGCGATTTGGCGGACTGTTCGACGACGATGCCGAGCCGCCCGGAACCCAGTCGGAGCAATGATCCGATGGGATAGATGCCCAGGCTTTTGACAAAGGCCTGGAAGACGGCGGGATCGAAGTGGCCGTTGGTCCACTCGGCCATCTTGCGCAGCGATTCGGCCGGGTCCCATCCCGCCTTGTACGGGCGGTTCGAGGTGATCGCGTCGTAGACATCGCACACCGCGCCCATCTTTGCGAAACGGCTGATCTGCTCGTCCTTCAAGCCTTTCGGATAGCCCGATCCGTCCGTCTTTTCGTGATGGTGCAGGCAGACATCGAGCGCGACGGGGTCGACGCCGCTGCCGCCCTGCAACATGCGATGGCCTTCCACGGGGTGGCTCTTGATGACCGCGAACTCGGCGTCGGTGAGCTTGCCCGGTTTGTTCAGAACGTCCATCGGCATCACGGCTTTGCCGAGGTCGTGCAGAAGGCCGGCAATGCCCGCCGACCGCGTTTCGTTCTCGTCGAGATCCAGTTGCTTGGACAGCGCCACCATCAACGCGCAGACCGCCACCGAGTGCATATAGGTGTAGTCGTCGGCGGTTTTCAGGCGCGCCAGGCTGATGAGAGCGCCGGGGTTGCGGCTGACCGAGTTGGAAATTTCCTCGACCAGCCGTTGTGCGCCGGCGGTATCGACCGCCTTGCCCATGCGCGCTTCCTGGAACATCGACGTGACGGCCTGTTTCGATTTTGCGCAGATCCGCTTTGCGCGCGCCAGTTCGGCGGCGACCGGCACACGCTCTACCTGCCTCGCCTCGACCGCCGCCTGGTTGAGTTCGGCGTCGACCTGCGCTTCGGACTCGCTTTCCGAAACGGTTTGTTCTCCGGGCGCAACGTCGAGCCCCTTGTTGCAGTCGATCCACACTTCCTTGATGCTGCTGGCCAGGATGCTCTCGATGTCCTTCGGGTCGGTAATGACAAAAGCGTTTCGCCAGAACGGGTGCTCCATCCAGGAACCGCAAAATTCCTTCAGATGCATACCGACGGTGAGTTGTTCGACGCGGATTCGCTTGAGCATGAATGGTGCCAGGCTGGAGTATTCCGCCAGTTTACCCTGTTTGGTCTCCCGCAAAAAACATAAAGGAGGCTCGCGCCTCCCTTATGCCGGTCTGGTGGCGGCTTCAGAGGCCGGCATCCGCCTTCAGCGCGGCAGCCTTGTCGGTCGCCTCCCAGGTGAATTCCGGCTCGTCGCGGCCAAAGTGGCCGTAGGCGGCGGTTTTCGTGTAAATCGGGCGCAGCAGGTCGAGCGACTGGATGATCCCTTTCGGGCGCAAATCGAAGTGTTTGCCGATCAGCTCGACGATTTTCTCGTCGCTGATTTTTCCGGTGCCGAAGGTGTCGACCATCAGCGAAACTGGCCTGGCGACGCCGATGGCGTAGGCGACCTGCACTTCGCAACGGTCGGCGAGGCCGGCGGCGACGATGTTTTTCGCGACGTAGCGGCCGGCGTAGGCCGCCGAGCGGTCGACCTTGGACGGGTCTTTGCCCGAGAACGCGCCGCCGCCGTGGTGCGCCGCGCCGCCGTAGGTGTCGACGATGATCTTGCGGCCGGTCAGGCCGCAGTCGCCGTGCGGGCCGCCGACGACGAAGCGGCCGGTCGGGTTCACCAGGTAGCGCGTCGTCGCGGTGAGCATTTCCTCGGGTAGCACCGGCTTGATGATTTCTTCGATCACCGCTTCCGAAAGCTCGCCGTGCGCGACGTCCGGGCCATGCTGGGTCGAGACGACGACGGTGTCGATCGAAACCGGCTTGCCGTCGACGTATCTGACCGTAAGCTGGCTTTTGGCGTCCGGGCGCAGCCACGGCAGGCGGCCGTCCTTGCGCACTTCGGCCTGGCGCTGCATGATGCGGTGCGCGTAGTAGATGGGCAGCGGCATCAGCGAGGGGGTTTCGTTGCAAGCGTAGCCGAACATCAGACCCTGGTCGCCGGCGCCCTGGTCGAGGTCGATGCCCTGGCCTTCGTTGACGCCCTGCGCGATGTCCGGCGACTGGCGGTTGATGGCGGTGAGGATGGCGCAGCTCTTGTAGTCGAAGCCGATTTCGGAATCGGTATAGCCGATGCGGCGCACGGTTTCCTGCGCGATTTCGCGGTAGTTGATGTGGGCGGTGGTCGTGATTTCGCCGGAAATGACGACCAGCCCGGTCGATACCAGCGTCTCGCAGGCGACGCGGCCATTCGGATCTTCGGCCAGGATGGCGTCGAGGATGGAATCCGAGATTTGGTCGGCGACCTTGTCGGGATGTCCTTCGGAAACGGATTCCGAGGAGAAAAGATATTCCTTGCCCATGTGTGTCAGCTCCTATAACAAAAAACCCCGTTGCGGCTGCGTGGCCGGCTCCGGGGTTCGAGCAGACGACGCTTTAGCAGTATTTTGGAAGCTCCCGAGAGATTCCCCCGCCCTGCAAGTTGTCCTGATTAACTCGGCGGATGGATAATTCTAGTTTTATTTTGGGTCGCCGGTCAAATCGGCGATGATCGGGGTTGCCGGGTGATCTATCTTTTCCGCGTATTTTTCTATGTTCTTAGCCGCTTGCCGCTGGCCTGGCTGCATGCCTTGGGCGCGCTGGCGGGCTGGCTCGCGTGGGGGCTTTCCCCGACTTATCGGCGCCACATGCGCGAGAACATGGTGCTGGCGCTCGGCGAGGATGTCGCGCGGCGGGTGCGTCCGGCGGCGGTTGCCGAGGCCGGCAAAGCCATGCTGGAATTGCCGAAAATCTGGTTGCGCCCGTTGGCCGAGACGGCGGCGCGCGTGGTCGATGTCGTCGGTTGGGAACTGGTCGAAGCCGCCTGGCGCGAAGGCAAGGGTCTCGTTTTTCTGACCCCGCATCTGGGTTGTTTTGAAGTGACCGCCCAATACTACTCGACGCACGCGCCGATCTCGGTGCTCTACCGTCCGCCGAAGCAGGCGTGGCTGCAAGCGATGATCGAGGAGGGCAGGGCGCGCGAGCAACTGCATTTGGCGGCCGCCGATCTGGCGGGGGTGCGCACGCTGTTGAAGGCGCTCAAGCGCGGCGAGGCGGTCGGCATGCTGCCGGATCAGGCACCGAAAGTCGGCGAAGGGCTCTGGCTGGACTTCTTCGGTCGTCCGGCCTACACGATGACGCTGGCGGCGCGGCTGACCGAAAACCATCCGGCGGTGCTGTTTGTCTGGGCCGAGCGGCTCGCCGGGGGCGCGGGTTACCGGTTTCATCTGCAAGCGCCCTCGCGGCCGCTGGGCGGCGCCCTGGAGGAGCGCGCGCGGCAGATCAACCGCGAGATCGAGCGTTTGATCGTCCGGCGCCCCGAGCAGTATCTGTGGGGCTACAACCGCTACAAGTGTCCGGCGGGCGCCGAGCCGCCCCCGGAGAGGACGGGAGCCGCGCCGCGATGAGGGCGCTGTTTTCCCGCGTCGCCGTGGCCCTGCTCTGGCTGCTGCACCGGCTCCCGCTGCCCGCGTTGCGCGGGTTGGGCTGGCTGCTCGGCGCGTCGCTTTACCGCATCGGCCGCGAGCGGCGGCACGTCGCGCTGACCAACCTCCGTTTGTGCTTTCCCGATTTGCCGGCCAGCGAACGGGAACGCCTCGCCAAACGCCATTTCGTGGCTTTCGCGCGCGCCTTTCTCGACCGCACGATTTTCTGGTGGGCGTCCCGCGAACGGCTCGAACGCATTGTTCGCCTTTCGGGCCAGGAACACCTGAGCGGCGGCGACGGCCGGCCGACCATCCTGCTGGCGCCGCATTTCGTCGGCCTGGATGCGGGCGCGACGATGATTACGATGGTCACGCACGGAATCACGGTCTACGCGCGCCAGAAGAATCCGGTGTTCGACGCCGTGTTGCTCGCCGGGCGCCAGCGTTTCAACGCACCGATCCTGCTTTCGCGGCAGGACGGCATGCGCAAGGTGGTGAAAGCGATGCGCGACGGGCATCCTTTCTATTACCTGCCGGACATGGATTTCGGCGCGCGCGACGCGATATTCGTGCCCTTCTTCGGCGTCGGCGCGGCGACCATCACCGGCGTCTCGCGGCTGGCGCGGATGGTCGGTGCGCGCATCGTTCCCTGCATCGCGCGCATGGTGCCGGACGGGTACGAGATCGAACTGCAAGCGGCGTGGCAAGACTATCCGGGCGACAGCATCGAAAGCGACACGCGACGCATGAACCGGTACATCGAAACGCAGGTATTGCGCATGCCGGAACAGTACTTCTGGGTGCACAAGCGCTTCAAGACAAGGCCTCCCGGCGGGAAGGGGGTTTATTCGTGAACATCGCAATCGGCGCCATAACGGAAGCGGACATCGGCGCGATCGCCGCGCTGGCGCGCGTCGTCTGGCAGGATACCTACCCGGCGATCATCGGTCAGGCGCAGATCGACACCATGCTGGCGCAGCGCTACAACGCCTCCCGTCTGCGGGAAGAGCTGGCCGCGCCGGGTGTCTGGTGGGATCTGATCCGGGCCGATGGCGGGCTGGCCGGATTCGCGTCCAGCCTGCTCGTCGCCGCCCCCGGAGAAATGAAGCTCGACAAGCTCTATATCGATCCGGCGCGGCAGCGCCTGGGGTTGGGCGGGCGGCTGATCGCGCACGTTGCCGGACGCGCGCTGAAGAACGGTTGCGGCACGCTGATTCTCGCCGTCAACAAGCGCAACGAACGCGCCATCGCGGCGTATCGCAAGCACGGATTTGCCGTGCGCGACGCCGTCCGCACCGATATTGGCAACGGATTTGTGATGGACGACTTTATAATGGCAAAACGATTGACGCCGCGAGGCGTGACCCCAAGCGCGGAGACAAGCGAAGGAAATACGGCAGGATGAAGTTAAGATTCTCCAAAATGCACGGGTTGGGCAACGACTTTGTCGTGTTCGACGGCATCCACCAGCCGGTCGCGCTCTCGCCCGAGCAGTTGCGCGCACTGGCCGACCGGCATTTCGGCGTCGGTTGCGACCAGATTCTGCTGGTCGAAAAGCCCGGTCGGCCGGATGTCGATTTCCGCTATCGCATCTTCAACGCCGACGGCGGCGAGGTCGAACAATGCGGGAACGGGGCGCGCTGTTTCGTCCGCTTCGCGCACGATCAAAAGCTGACCGAAAAGCGCGAGATCCGCGTCGAAACGATGAGGGGCGTCATCGTTCCGCGTCTGGACGACGACGGCAACGTGACCGTCGACATGGGGGCGCCGGTCTTCGCCCCCGAACAGATCCCCTTCATCAGCCCGTCCGGCGACGTGCTTCAGGAGCTGATGGTCGGCGACGAGAGCGTGACGGTGACCGCCGTTTCGATGGGCAACCCGCACGCCGTGCAAGTGGTGGCCGATGTCGATGCAGCGCCGGTCGAGCGCCAGGGGCCGCTGATCGAGTCGCACCCCCGCTTCCCGCAGCGCGTCAATGCCGGGTTTATGGAGGTGCGGGATCGCCACACGCTTCGCCTGCGCGTTTACGAGCGCGGGGCGGGCGAAACGCTGGCTTGCGGCACGGGCGCGTGCGCCGCTGTCGTGGCCGGCATCGCGCGCGGTTTGCTCGACTCGCCGGTGCGCGTGCAAACGCGCGGCGGCGATCTGAATATTGCCTGGAACGGCGCGGGGTCGCCGGTACAAATGACCGGCTCCGCCGTTACCGTCTTTACCGGAGAGATTGAACTATGAGTTACCTGAATGCCGACGATGTCGCCGACTACCTGCTGCACAATCCCCAGTTCTTCGAGGAGCACGCGGATCTGGTATCGAAGATCGTCATTCCGCACCCGCACGGCGGGCGGACGATTTCGATCACCGAACGGCAAATGCTGACCCTGCGCGACAAAAACCGCGAGCTCGAAAAGAAAATGGGCGAGCTGATGCTCTACGGTCAGGATAACGACGCGATCAGCGAGAAAATGCACCGCCTGGGCGTGGCGATGATCGCTACGTCCACTTTCCAGTCGGTGTTGCATACCCTGAATTTTCATTTGCGCGACGATTTTGCGATCCCGCACGTCGCCATGCGTCTGTGGGGTTGCCCGACAGACGCCGAAGAGCTGCCCGAGTTTACCGAGGTCAGCGAGGAGTTGCAGGTTTTCGCCGAAACGCTGGGGCGGCCGTATTGCGGCTCGACTTCCGGGTTCGAGACCTCTTCGTGGTTTGGCGAGGCGTCGATGCAGGTGCGCTCGCAGGCGCTGATCGCGATGCGCAACGGCGGTGGCTCGATCGGCATGATCGCGCTGGGCAGCGAGGACGCGCAACGCTTTTACGCCGGCATGGGAACGCTCTACCTGGAACGTCTCGGCGAAATGGCCTCGGCGGCTCTGGCGCGCGTGTTGCGCTGAGTTTGCGCGGGTTCGGATGCTTTCCCCCGGCGACTTGATCGGCGGCTATCTCGCCGAACTCGCCGAGCAGCGGCGGCAATCGCCGCATACCGTGGACAGCTATCGGCGCGATCTTCAAACCTTGTGCGCCTTGCTGGGCGAACTGCCGGGCGAGCTTTCGCTGCCCGCCGTCGGCTCCCAGCATATCCGCCGTTTCATCCTGCTACTGCACGCCCGCGGTCTGGGCGGCCGTTCGCTGGCGCGCGTTCTGTCGGCCTGGCGCGGCTTCTATCGCTGGCTGGGGCAGCGCGGCCTGGCGGCGCAAAATCCGGTCGAAGGCATACGTGCGCCCAATAGCCCCAAGGCGTTGCCGAAAGCGTTGACGCCCGAAGAAGCCGGCCGTTTGCTCGATACGGCGGCGGACGAGTTGTTGAACATCCGCGATCAGGCGATGTTCGAGCTTTTTTACTCGTCCGGCTTGCGCCTGGCCGAGCTGGCGGCTCTCGACATTTCCTCGCTGGACGATGTGGCAGCCGGCGAAGTGCGCGTGCTCGGCAAGCGCAGCAAATTGCGCCTGGTGCCGGTCGGCAGCAAGGCGCGCGAAGCGATCGCGCGCTGGGCCGCGCGCCGCACCGAAATGGCCGCGCCGGACGAGCGCGCGCTTTTTGTCGGCCGGCGCGGTGGCCGTCTCGGGGTGCGCATGATCGAGCTGCGCCTGCAGCGGCGCGCTGTGGCGCAGGGCATGCTGATCGGTGTGCACCCGCACATGCTGCGCCACTCCTTCGCCTCGCACCTGCTGCAATCTTCGGGCGACCTGCGCGCCGTACAGGATATGCTGGGTCATGCCAGCATCGCCTCGACACAGGTTTACACCCACCTCGATTTTCAGCATCTGTCGCTGGTTTACGATAAGACGCATCCGCGCGCGAAGCGGAAATAGGGTGCCCCGGTCGATAGAGCTGGCCCCGGAAAATCGGACAGAGGGATAGGTGAGGCCGCTTAAACCGTAGAGTCCAACGGTTTAAGCGGCTATCTGTTGCGCATAGTATTGCTGGCCGAAAGCGGCGGGCGACAGATGGTCAAGTCGCGCCTGCTTTCGGATGCGGTTGTAGAAGCCGACGATATAGTCGGCGATGTCTCGGCTGGCTTCGTCGTGATCCGCGTAATCCTTCTACCAGGCGCGCGCCCTCTTCAGATTGAGGAAGAAACGCCCCATCACGGCCTTGACGCTCCTATATCAAGTAGCGCGTATCGGATCGGCCATATCCGCAAGAATGAGCGGGTACAGTTCTCTGGCGATATAGGGCTCAAGGCATCGGTGTATTTCCTTGTTCGGCATACCTTTTCTGGCCCGGCGCCCGGTGTATGCTTTCGTCGTTGGATCGCCCCGCATGCGCACCGTGGCAATCGTCCGCAACGCATTGTTTGCAGCTCGGTCACCCCCACGGTTCAGGCGATGCCGGACCGTTTTCCCCGGCGAGGCTCGCGGTGGGTCTGTGCCGCAAAGCGCCGCCAGCGCAGCCTCGCTCTTCGGGCGTTCAGGATTGTCGCCTGCAACGGCAATGGGCACTGCGGCCGTTTGAGGCCCGGCACCGAATCTTTCGCGGAGCCGTTTTGCGTGCTGGCCCGCCAAGCGTTCCAGCATGCCATCGAGCGCCTTGAGTTCCTCTGTCAGCGCCAACAACGCTTGGCCGGCAGGCGCGGTGTCGCCGTCAGCGCCTGCAATATAGGGGCGGGACCCGGCGAACGCAGGCCCGCGCAGCTGGAAATGCATTCCGGTGCCTTCGCCTTCAGGAGACGGCACCGAATTTCCTGTGGCGCGCTGACCAGCAACACCCGCAACCGGTTGATCGCTCGAGTTTTGGCCTTGACAGCACTGCGCCCGGCAACAGAAACGGCGCGCATCGCTCCGGCGGCCCCAGACTGCTCCCCGGGAATCGCCGTTGCTTTCCCCGAGAGGGGCGCACGGGCCGCATTTTCCGCATCGGCGGTATCCGGCTTTCCGCGAGATCGACGCGCCGCCCGATCTGGGCGATCAACTTCCAGCGCCCCGATTCCGTGATCGCGCGGCACGCGAGCCAAGCCTGCCCCATAGGTGCCGGTTCCTCCAACGCCAGCGCGGCGTACATGGCCGCAGCAGTTCTCAATTCAAAATCTGACTTTGCGAGGCGACCTGAGGATGCTATCGATCCAGCCGCGACGAAATTGGAGTGCAGATATTTCGTGTTTTTTCGGTGATTGAGAATAGTACTTGTAAACAGTGTGTTATACAGT
>JACQYA010000056.1 GCA_016208425.1 Betaproteobacteria bacterium | reverse complement strand
TCACCGTCGAGCTCGACAAAGAAGCCACCTACGCCGACATCTGCGCCGCCATGAAAGCCGCCTCCGAAGGCGCCATGAAAGGCGTGCTCGGCTACACCACCGAAAAAGTCGTCGCCACCGATTTTCGCGGCGAAGCCTGCACCTCCACCTTCGACGCAGAAGCCGGCATCGCGCTCGACAACACCTTCGTCAAAGTCGTCGCCTGGTACGACAACGAGTGGGGCTACTCCTGCAAGGTGCTCGAAATGGTCCGCGTGATGGCCAGGTAAGGGTCGCCATGAACTTCAAGAAACTCACCGATCTGGACGTCAAGGGCAAGCGCGTCTTCATCCGCGCCGACCTCAACGTCCCGCAGGACGCGGCCGGCGCCATCACCGAAGACTCGCGCATCCGCGCCGCGCTGCCCGGCATCAACTACGCGCTGGAAAACGGCGCCGCCGTGATGGTCACCTCGCACCTCGGACGGCCGACCGAAGGCGAGTTCAAACCCGCCTACTCGCTCGCCCCGGTCGCCGCGCGCATGGGCGAGCTGCTCGGCAAGCCCGTCCGCCTGGTGCAGAACTGGGTCGACGGCAATTTTGACCTCAACCCCGGCGAAGTCGTCCTCCTCGAAAACTGCCGCTGCAACAAGGGCGAGAAAAAAGCCGATGACGGGCTCTCGCGGAAGATGGCCAAGCTCTGCGACATCTGGGTGCACGACGCCTTCGGCACCGCGCACCGCGCCGAAGCGACGACCTACGGCATGGGCAAGTACGCCCCGGCGGCCTGCGCCGGCCCTTGCGTCGCCGCCGAGCTGGACGCGCTGACCCTCGCGCTGGCCAGCCCGAAACGGCCGCTGATGGCCATTGTCGGCGGCTCCAAGGTATCGACCAAGCTCACCGTGCTCGAAGCCCTCTCCGCCAAGGTCGACCAGCTGGTCGTCGGCGGCGGCATCGCCAACACCTTCCTGCTCGCCTCGGGCAAGAAGATCGGCAAGAGCCTCGCCGAACCCGATCTCGTCGATCAGGCGAAGGCGGTGATGGCCAAGGTCAAGGTGCGAGCGCGAAGGCGCTGGCCGACCTGGTCAACGCCGCCGGCACGGTGGTGTGGAACGGCCCGGTCGGCGTCTTCGAGATGGGGGCGTTCGCCGGCGGCACGAAAGTGCTGGCCGACGCGATCGCCTCCTCGCAGGCGTTCACGCTGGCCGGCGGCGGCGATACGGTCGCGGCGATCAAGGCCTTCGACATCTGGGACAAGGTCGGCTATATCTCGACCGCCGGCGGAGCCTTCCTGGAGTTCCTCGAAGGGAAAAAACTCCCCGCCGTGGAAATATTGGAACAAAGGGCCGAGGGGTGAATAGTGAATAGTCGCCAGGTCGGGCTTCACTGCGTTCGGCTCAACCTACGGCTCCCTCCCCTTCGTCCGAAACACAAAATTCAACATCCCTAACGGAGACCGCATCATGGCACTCGTATCGCTCAGACAACTGCTCGACCATGCCGCCGAGCACATTTACGGCGTTCCCGCCTTCAACGTCAACAACCTGGAGCAGATCCAGGCCATCCTGCACGCCGCCCAAGAAACCGACAGCCCGGTCATCCTGCAAGCCTCGGCCGGCGCCCGCAAATATGCCGGCGAAGCGTTCCTGCGCAAGCTGGTCGAAGCCTCCGTCGAAGCCTACCCGGACATCCCGATCGTGATGCACCAGGATCACGGTGCCAGCCCGGCGGTGTGCATGCAGGCGATGCGTTCCGGCTTCTCGTCGGTGATGATGGACGGCTCGTTGCGCGAGGACGCAAAAACGCCGGCATCATATGAGTACAACGTCGACGTGACGCGCCGCGTGTGCGACATGGCGCACGCCATCGGCGTGTCGGTCGAAGGCGAGCTCGGCTGTCTCGGTTCGCTGGAAACCGGCGAAGCCGGCGAGGAAGACGGCGTCGGCGCCGAAGGCAAGCTCAGCCACGACCAGATGCTGACCGATCCCGAGCAGGCCGCCGATTTCGTGCAGAAAACCGGCGTCGACGCGCTGGCCATCGCCATCGGCACCTCGCACGGCGCCTACAAGTTTTCGCGCAAGCCGACCGGCGATATCCTGGCGATAGAGCGCGTCAAGCCGATCAACGCGCGCATCCCGAAAACCCACCTCGTGATGCACGGCTCCAGCTCGGTGCCGCAGGAATGCCTGGCGGTGATCCGCGAATTCCGCGGCGACCTGAAGGAGACCTACGGCGTGCCGGTCGAGGAAATCCAGACGGCGATCAAGTTCGGCGTGCGCAAGATCAAAATCGACACCGACATCCGCCTGGCGATGACCGGCGCGACCCGCCGCTACCTCGCCCAGCACCCCGGCGACTTCGACCCGCGCGGTTTCCTGAAAGCCGCCACCGCTGCTGCCAAGTTCGGCTGCGCCGGCATGGCCTCGAAGATCAAGCCGGTCGCGCTGGAGCGCATGGCGCAGGGCTACGCCAAGGGCTGATTTTTCGTGGCGGCATATCGGCGCGACAAAACGAAGAGGGCGGAAGCAATCCTTCCGCCCTCTTCGTTTTGCGCTTTGATAAGCGCACCGGCGACGGGAAGGAAGTCGTAGAATGCGCCAAGGTCGATCATCGTCGCAGCCATGAAAACATCCCTGCTCAATCTGCTTACGCCCAACCGGCCGTTCGCCCCACACGAGCAGTACCTCAAATACAAGATCGCCTTTCTCAACAGCATTTTCCTGATGGCCGTGGTCATTGCGTTCGGCCTCGGCTTTTATCGCTGGCAACTCAGCCCCCTGATGGGGGCGATCGACTTCGGCTTTTCGGCGTTGGGCGTCGCGCTGCTGCTCGCGCTCAGGCGGCATCCAGAAAGGGTCGATCTCATCGGATCGATAGCGCTGGCGCTCTCGTTCGCCCTGTTTTTCGCGGTCTATCTGCTGGCGCCTTACCAGAGCAACCGGATCTCGCTGTTCTTCCTGCTTTCGGCCGCCGCCCTGTACCTGAAAGGCACGCGCGCAGGCGTGCAGTGGTTGGTGTTCATCGTCGTCGCGATTGTTGCCAGCCATCTCGTTCCGGCGATCAAGACCGGCTACTCGACGATCGACATTGTCACCACCTGCCTGTATCTGGTCGCGCTTTTCCTGGTCTTCTGGAACTACGAAACGATCCGTGACGAGCAGCGCAAACGCGAGCGCGAGCACGAAGTCCAGAGCTTGATCGACGAGCGTTGGCGGCTGGCTCTGGAGGGGGCCGGCGATGCGATCTGGGATTGGGACATCCGCGCGCGCACCTTGCACTACTCGAAAAGTTACGGCGCCATGCTAGGCTACGACGAGGACGAGATCGGGCACGATCCGGGTCGTTTGCCCGGCCTTTTGCACCCGCAAGACGAAGCGGTGGCCACCGCCCGTCTCGATGCTTATCTGAAAGGCGATTTCGGCGAGCAATACATGTCCGAACAGCGCATGCGCTGCAAGGACGGCAGCTACAAGTGGATCCTGCGCCGCGGGCGGGTAATCGCGCGAGATGCGGGAGGTCGACCGCAGCGCATGTTCGGCACGCATGTGGATATTGCCGAGCGCAAACGCGCCGCAGAGGAGCTGGCAGAGCATCAGGATCATCTGGAAGAGCTGGTGGCTTCCCGAACCGTAGAACTCGCGCAAGCCAAGGAAGCCGCCGAAACCGCCAACCGGGCAAAAAGTGCGTTTCTCGCCAACATGAGCCACGAGATACGCACGCCGATGAACGCCATCGTCGGCATGGCCAACATCCTGCGGCGGGACGAGCTCACGTCCAGGCAGGAAGAGCGCGTCGGCAAGATCAAGGACGCCGCCGGACACTTGCTCGGCATCATCAACGACATTCTCGACATCTCGAAAATCGAGGCCGAAAAATTTTTTCTGGAAGAAGCGCCGGTTTCCATCGATACGCTGTTCGGCAATGTCGTGTCGCTTCTCTCCGAGCGCGCCGGCGCCAAGGGTATCCGCCTGCATATCGAGGCCGGCCTCCGCCCGTCCAACCTCTACGGCGACCCGACGCGCTTGCAGCAGGCCGTGCTCAATTACACGAGCAACGCGATCAAGTTCACCGAACACGGCGGCGTGACGTTGCGTGCCGTCGTGCTTGGCGAGACGCCCGACGCGGCCCGTATACGTTTCGAGATACGCGATACCGGCATCGGCATTCCGGCAGAGGCGCTGCCCCGGCTGTTCGGCGCCTTCGAACAGGCCGACAACTCGACCACCCGCAAGTATGGCGGCACCGGGCTGGGGCTCGCGATCACGCGGCGGCTGGCCGAGCTGATGGGCGGTGAAGCGGGCGTCGAAAGCACGCCCGGAGCCGGCAGCACCTTCTGGTTTACCGTGCGCCTGAAGAAAAAAGGGGCGCAAATGCGGGACGTTCCGGCCGAACCGGCCGCCAGCGCGGAAGCGGAGATCGGGCGGCGGTACGCGGGCGCCCGGATACTGATTGCCGACGACGAGCCGGTTAACCGGGAAGTCGCCCAGATTCAGATCGAAGCCGCCGGCCTTGTTGCCGACACCGCCGAAGATGGCGGGCAAGCCATCGCGATGGCGCGCCGGACGCCCTACGCCGCCATCCTGATGGACATGCAGATGCCCAATATCGACGGGCTGGATGCAACGCGGCAGATCCGCCAACTGCCCGGCTACCGCCAGGTTCCGATCCTGGCAATGACGGCCAATGTTTTCGCCGAGGACAAAGCGCGTTGCCTGGAAGCAGGAATGGACGATTACCTGAGCAAGCCGTTCGAGCCCGCCGCGCTCTTCGCAAGCCTGCTCAAATGGTGGGATCGCGCCGGTTAGCCAACGCGGCGCAGACCGGTGTGTTCGGGTCGCGCGGAGCCGGGCCCGAGGTCGTCGCGCTCCGGCAGATCCGCCCCGTCCCATCGTTTCCCCGGAAAAACATCCCACATGTTTTTAACCCGGATAATCCGCCAAGACGCGAGAGGGTCGAGAGAACCCCGCGATTTACGAGAAGTTCAAGGATATGGACGGGGCGCGAGCTATTCCATTTCGCGACCATCATCAGCTCTCGACGCGATACTCTGCAGACCTCGCGTGTGCCGGCAGCCCCTCGCCGTGCGCCAGGATCGACGCGATACGGCCCAGCGTCCGCGACCCCTCCCGGGAAACGCGGATCAAGCTGGTGCGCTTCTGGAAGTCGTAGACGCCGAGCGGCGACGAGAAACGCGCGCTGCCCGAGGTGGGCAACACATGGTTGGGGCCGGCGCAATAGTCGCCGAGCGACTCCGAGGTGTAGCGCCCGATGAAGATCGCACCGGCGTGGTGGATCTTCGACACCCAGGCTTCGGCGTCGGCCAGCGACAATTCGAGGTGTTCCGGCGCGATGCGGTTGGCGATGGCGCAAGCTTCTTCGAGGTCGCGCACTTCGATCAGCGCGCCGCGATGCTCCAGCGAGGCGCGGATCACGTCCCGGCGCGGCATGGCCGGCAACAGTTTGCCGATGGACTCCGCGACGCGGTCGAGGTAAGCGCCGTCCGGGCAGACCAGGATAGCCTGCGCCAGCTCGTCGTGCTCGGCCTGCGAAAAAAGATCCATCGCCACCCAGTCGGGATCGGTCTGCCCGTCGCAAACGACGAGAATCTCGGAAGGCCCGGCCACCATGTCGATGCCGACGACGCCGAACACCCGGCGTTTGGCGGCTGCGACATAGGCGTTGCCGGGGCCAACGATCTTGTCGACCTGCGGCACGGTCTGCGTGCCGTAGGCCAGCGCACCGACCGCTTGCGCGCCGCCGATGGTGAATACCCGGTCGACGCCGGCCAGCGCAGCGGCGGCCAGCACCAGCGGGTTGCGTTCGCCGCCCGGCGTCGGGACGACCATGATGAGCTCCTTGACGCCCGCCACCTTGGCGGGAACCGCGTTCATCAGCACCGACGAGGGATAGGCGGCCTTGCCGCCCGGCACGTAGAGGCCGACGCGGTCGAGCGGCGTCACCATCTGGCCGAGCATCGTGCCATCCTGCTCTTCGTATTGCCAGCTCTGCAACGGTTGGCGCTCGTGGTAGGCGCGCACGCGCGCGGCGGCGGCTTCCAGCGCCTCGCGTTGAACGGCGGGCAGGCCGACCAGCGCCTTCTGCAACTCGTCGCGGCGCAGATCGAACTCGGCCATCGCTTTGGCGTGCAGGCGGTCGAAACGGTTGGTGTAGTCGACCACCGCCGCATCGCCGCGCGTCTTGACGTCGGCCAGGATGGCGGCGACGGTGCGATCAATCGATTCGTCCTGCGCGGCCTCGAAGGCGAGCAGCGCGTCGAGCCGTGGTTTGAAGTCGGCGTCGCGACTCGACAGGCGCTTGATCGCGCATGGTTTTCCGTTGTCTGTCCGGCTCATTGCGGCACCGCCTTCGCGAATGCATCGAGGATGGGCGCCAGCCTCTCGCGCTTGAGCTTGAGCGCCGCCTGGTTAACAATCAGGCGCGACGAGATGTCGGCAATGTGCTCGACGGCGACGAGATGGTTGGCCTTCAAGGTGCTGCCGGTCGATACCAGGTCGACGATGGCGTCGGCCAGGCCGGTCAGCGGCGCGAGCTCCATCGACCCGTAGAGCTTGATGAGGTCGACGTGCACACCCTTGGCCGCAAAATGCTCGCGCGCGATGCTGATGTACTTGGTCGCCACTTTCAGGCGCGCACCCTGGCGAACGGCTTTTTCGTAATCGAAACCGTCGGGTACGGCAACCATCATCCGGCACCTGGCGATCTTCAGGTCGAGCGGCTGATAGAGACCGTCGCCGCCGTGTTCGATCAGCACGTCCTTGCCGACCACGCCGATGTCGGCCGCGCCATACTGCACGTAGGTCGGCGCGTCGGTCGCGCGCACGATGACCAGGCGCACATCGTCGCGGTTGGTGGCAATAATCAGCTTGCGTGAGGACTCGGGATTCTCCAGCGGCTCAATCCCGGCCGCCGCCAGCAAGGGCAGCGTTTCTTCAAAAATTCGACCCTTCGACAGGGCGATGGTAATGCCGTCCACGACGATTTCCTGCGCAATAAAAGAAAGGATTTTACCGTAACGAACCGGCCGACGACGATGCATTCCCGGAACGCGGCAGCCCATCGCAGTCAAAACGGCATCCATAACGTGACATACTGGCAGCACAGGGAACTTTTTTGAAAGCATTCCTGGAGATAGCCGCCATGCCCAAACCCTACTCCGACCCCGTGCGCAAGGCTTGGCCGATCTTCCTGTTATTCGTGCTGTCGGGACTTGGCTTCATGACGCCGTTCGTGCTGCAGGCGATCCGCGACGTGCGCATCGCGAAGATCTACCGGCTAACCGAATGCCGGATTGTCGGCGAACGCTTGGTCACTTCAACAAGTTCTTCGGTTCTCGGCGGACGCTGGGTCGAGAGCCGTTACTCGCATACGGAATTCACCTGGTCGTACAAGGTAGACGGCGGCGACTACACGGCTGAGGGTTACGACAACCACGAAGGGGTCATGGCCGACCCGCAGGAGATGGGCAACATCGCGCCGGGTATCAAACACGAATGTTGGTACGACCCGGCGGCGCCAGAAAAATCGGTGCTCGTGCGGCACTTTCGCGCCAAGTTCTATTTCGGCGCGCTGATTCCCGGCTTGTTCATCCTGCTCGGCGGCAGCTTCTTGCGCGGCGCGCTACGGCGCGCGCCGCAAGAGGTGGAGACCGGCGCCGTGCAAGGCGAGCGGCTCCGCTTTCGGCTTGCCCCGGTGCTATCGGCCAAAGGGCTGTGGGGTTGCCTCACGGTACTGATCGCGGCGATGGCGGCATTTATCGTGCTGGGCTTGCCCAGCATCGGCGGCGACCTGACGTTGTATCTGATCTGCATCGGAATCGAGGGCTTCCTGATCTACCATCTGGTGCGCGCCATTCCGGCAGCGCGCATCGCCAGCCCAATCGTCGAAATCGACGACGAGCCGTTGCGGCCGGGCATGCACACCCGCCTTTTCATCCGCCATCCGGGACCGGCACCACTCGCTTCCTTGCAGGCGAATATCGTCTGCGAGAAGGTCGGGCAAGGCGGCACGCGCTCGGCCTACAATCACATGGTATTCAAGCGCGAAAACCTGAACATCGCCGGAGCCGAGGAGTTCGAGGCAACGTTCAGCATTCCGGCCAAGGCTTCGCCGAGCGCCAAGACCGTGCAAACGGCGACTGCCTGGTACGTCCGCGTGAGCCGCAAGCTGGGCGCCGATAAGAGCCACGAAACCGACTACACCTTCCGCGTTGCCGGCGACAGCGAAAAAGACCGCCTGGAGCCCGAGGCGCCGGAAGGCGGGTAATACAGCCTCAGTGCACGCGTTTGACGAGGGCTCCCAGCTTCATCAGCTTCTCCTCGATGCGCTCGTAGCCCCTATCCAGATGATAGATGCGCTCGATCAACGTTTCGCCCTGCGCGACCAAACCGGCGATCACCAGGCTGGCCGACGCGCGCAGATCGGTCGCCATCACCGTCGCGCCGTCGAGGCGAGCGACGCCCGTCACCACGGCGTTATTGGCGTCGATGCGGATATCCGCGCCCAAGCGGATCAGCTCGACGGCGTGCATGAAGCGGTTTTCGAAGATCGTTTCGCGGATCACCGCCGAGCCTTCGGCGACGCAATTGATCGCCATGAACTGCGCCTGCATGTCGGTCGGGAAGGCCGGGTAGGGCGCCGTGCGCAGGCTTACCGCCTTCAGCTTTTGCGGCGCCTTGAGCGCGATCGAATCGCGCTCGACGGCAATGTCGCAACCGGCGTCGAGCAACTTGTCGACCACGGCGTCCAGATAAGCCGCCGAGGTTTTGAGCAGCCGGATAGCGCCGCCGGTCGCGGCAGCGGCGCACAGATAGGTTCCCGTCTCGATACGATCCGGCATGATCGGATGGGTGGCGCCGTGCAGGCGTTCGACGCCGCGTATGCGGACGATGTCGGTGCCGGCACCGGAAATCTGCGCGCCCATCGCCACCAGGCAGTTGGCCAGATCGACCACTTCAGGCTCGCGTGCGGCGTTTTCGATGACCGTCTCGCCGTCGGCCAGCACGGCGGCCATCATCAGGTTCTCGGTGCCGGTCACGGTGACCATGTCGGTGACGATACGCGCCCCCTTTAGACGTGTGGCTTTGGCGTGAACATAGCCGTTCTCGACGTGCACTTCGGCGCCCATCGCCTGTAGCCCCTTGATGTGCTGGTCGACCGGGCGCGCGCCGATCGCGCAGCCGCCGGGCAGCGACACCCGCGCTTCGCCGCAGCGCGCCAGCAAGGGGCCGAGGACGAGAATCGACGCGCGCATGGTCTTCACCATGTCGTAGGGCGCCAGCGGATTGTTCAAACCGCTGCTGTCGAGCAGCAGACCATCGGTGCCGTCGAGGGTAACGCCAACGCCCATCTGCGCAATCAGGCGCAGCATCGTCGAGATGTCGTTGAGGTGCGGCACATTGGAGAGGCGCAGCGGCTCGGCGCAGAGCAGACTGGCGCACAGGATGGGCAAGGCCGCGTTCTTGGCGCCCGAAATGGCGACCTCGCCGGAGAGCGGCGTACCGCCCTGAATCAGTAACTTATCCACGCGACGCCATCCATTCTTCCGGCGAGTGCGTTTTCATCGACAGGGCGTGTAGTTCGCCGCTATCGAAGTAAGCGCGCAAGACGGCATTGACGCGCTGCTGGCGTTGAATGCGGTTCCTGCCGGCAAACTCGGCGCTGACGATAGTCGCCTCGAAATGATGGCCGTCCCCGTCAACCTGCAAGTGCTCGCAGGGCAGGCCGTCGGCGATGATTTTCTGGACTTGTTCGGGCTGCATCATGATTCAGTACCTCAATTTGTAACCGCTGCGCAACAGCGCCAGCGTGGTTGCCGAAACGATCAGAAAACTGGCGGCAACCACCGCCAGACTGGTTTCCGGCGGCACGTCGGAGACGCCGAAGAAGCCGAAGCGGAAACCGTCGATCATATAAAACACGGGGTTCAGGTGCGATACCTGCTGCCAGACACCGGGCAGCGAATGTATTGAGTAAAAGACGCCGGAAAGCATGGTCAGCGGCATGATGAGAAAGTTCTGGAAACCGGCCAGTTGATCGAACTTGTCCGCCCAGATGCCGGCGATCATGCCGAAAGCGCCGAGAATGCCGCCGCCGAGCACGGCAAACGCGACGATCCACCACGGCGCGACAAAGGTGAGCGGCGCAAACCAGACCGTCGCCAGCACCACTCCGGCGCCCACCATCAGGCCGCGCAGCACGGCCGCCACGACATAGGCGAAAAAGAACTCGACATATGAAATCGGCGGCAACAGCACGAACACGACGCTGCCGGTAATCTTCGACTGGATCAGGCTCGACGAACTGTTGGCAAAGGCGTTCTGCAGCAGCGACATCATCACCAGACCGGGAACCAGAAACGCCGCATAGCGCACGCCATTGACGCGCATCTGCGCATCGAGCACATGCGAGAAAATCATCAGATACAGCATCGCCGTCAGCACCGGCGCGGCAACCGTCTGGAAACCGACTTTCCAGAAACGCAGCACCTCCTTGTAGAGCAGCGTGCGGAATCCGATCACGGCACGGCACCCCTGGCCGGAACCTCTCCGTGCCCTTCTCCAACGCCCTCTCCCAGCCCCTCGCCCTGCATCACGCCGACGAAGACATCCTCCAGGTCAGCCTGCGTCAGACGCAGATCGTCGAACGTGCAGCCGGCTTCGCGCAGCGCGGCGAGTATCGGCTCGACCTCGTGGTAGCCGGCAAGGCGGAACTGCCAGCCGCCATCGCTCGGGGTGGCGCGACCACGCAAGGCCTCGGGGAGCGCGCCGCCGGCCGTCAGACGCACGGTGAGCGCGTGCCGGGAAAACCGTGCCAGCAGATTGCTCGTCGTATCGAGCGCGACGACACGCCCCTCTTTGAGCATGGCGATACGCCCGCACAACGCCTCGGCCTCCTCCAGATAGTGCGTGGTCAGAATCACGGTGTGCCCTTCGCGGTTCAGGCGCTGGACGAACTGCCACAAGCCCTGCCGCAGCTCGACATCAACACCGGCCGTCGGCTCGTCGAGGACGATCACCGGCGGTTTGTGCACCAGCGCTTGGGCGACCAGCACGCGGCGCTTCATGCCGCCCGACAGGCGGCGCATATTGGTTCCGGCTTTCGAAGTCAAATCCAGATTGGCGAGGATCTCGTCGATCCAGTCATCGTTGTTGCGCAGGCCGAAATAGCCGGACTGAATGCGTAGCGTCTCGCGCACCGAGAAAAACGGATCAAACACCAGTTCCTGCGGCACGACGCCGAGCAGGCGGCGCGCCGCCCGATAATCGGCCGCCACGTCGGCGCCGAGCACGCTGAGCCTGCCGGAATCGGGGCGAACCAAGCCGGCCAGGCAAGAGATCAGCGTCGTTTTGCCGGCACCGTTGGGCCCGAGCAGACCGAAAAATTCGCCCTCCGCGATCTCCAGCGAAACGCCGGCCAGCGCCTGCAGACGGCCAAAATGCTTGGCGACCCGCTGGATGGAAACCGCGCTACCCATTGAAAACCTTCGGAAAAACTTCGGCGTTCGCCGGTCAGACGAGCGGAAGGAAATCCGAAACGCCGTAGAGCGCGGCCAGGCTGAGCATGCCCGCCGGCGGGTTGGCGATGCGCAGGCTCGCGCCCCGCGCGCGCGCGCTGCGCAGCCAGGCGAAGACCACCGTCAACGCCGACGAGTCCGCTTCTTCCACCGCCGCCAGATCGACTACCAGTCCGCCGGTCGCGGTGGCCTGCAAAAAACTGCGCCCCGCTTCGAGCAGGGCGCTGGCGTTGGCGATCACCATCGGGGCGGTGACGCGCAGGCTGCCGCCTGTATTTTCGATCATTTCTTGCCGGCTTCGAGTTGCTTGTTGCGGTTGGTCAGCATCAGGATCAAACCGTTGATCCCGTTGGCGCGCACTTCCTGGTTGAAGGTGTCGCGATAGTTGGTGACCAGGCTGACCCCGGCGACGATCACGTCGTAGACCTTCCACCCGTCGTCCTGCTTCACCACCGCGTAATCGAGCTGAACCGGCTTGGCGCCCGGTTGCACGATCTCGGTCTTGACCACGACATCGGTTTCGCCGGGCTGCATCTTGGTCGGCTTATAGACGACCGTCTGGTTTTTGTACGAGGTCAGGGCGTTGGAGTAGGTGCGCACGAGCAGCGTCTTGAACTCCTCGGTCAGGCGCTTCTGCTGCTCCGGCAGCGCCTTCTTCCAGTCGCGCCCCATCGCCAGCGCGGTCATGCGCTCGAAATTGAAATGCGGCAGCACCTTGGCGTCGACCAGGTCGATGGCTTTTTTGGTATTGCCGCCCTGGATATCCTTGTCCTGGCGAACAATGGTCAGCACGTCGTCGGTGACCGACTTGATCAGACCGTCCGGGCCGGCATCTTGGGCAAAGGCGGAACCCGCCGCAAGAAACAAGGCAAACAACAAGAAAAACAGCGACTTCATGAATTCATCCCATCCCGTAACGGTAACACCGTGAACGCGCCAACCTCAAAGCGGCTTACTTGTCCGAACGCTAATCTTCATCCAGTTTTCGACGCGGCGGATTGCCGTCGTAAATCTCGTTGCGCCGGTTCTGCAAGTAGGCGTCGCGGATGTAGTCGTACTTGTCGAACGCCGCCTCTTCAACCACTTTGTCGGCCGGCAGCAGGCTGGCGCGCACGTCGATGAAGCGCGTCCCGGCGAGCGTGTTGCGCAACGGAACGTCGCTCACGCGCCAGACCGGATCGACGTTGGTATCGACCAGCCAGCCGAAAGTATCGCGCGTCGTGCGCGGGCCGATGATCGGCCAAAAAAAGTACGGCCCGTCGCCGACACCCCATTTGCCCAGCGTTTGGCCGAAGTCCTCGGAGTGCTTCTGCAGCCCCATCTCGCTGGCCACGTCGAACACGCCGCCGATGCCGACCGTCGTGTTGACCAGAACCCGGCCAACATCCGAAGCGGCGTCACCGGCCTTGCCTTGCAGCAGGTTGTTGACCGCCGTCCACACGTCCCAGACATTGCCGAAGAAGTTCCCGACGCCGACTTTCACCGGTAGCGGGGCGACCGCATCGTAGCCTTTGGCGACCGGCTTGACGGCGACGTCTATCCCTTCGTTGACCGCGAACATCGCGCGGTTGAACCCCTGGAAGGGATCTTTCGGGTTGCCGGTGTTGCCGGAACTTGTCGTCGCGCAACCGCCCAGGCCGCCTACGGCGCCCGCGACGAGCAACAGGGAAAACAGCTGTCT
>JACQYA010000053.1 GCA_016208425.1 Betaproteobacteria bacterium | reverse complement strand
CGATCCTACCTCGCTACGCTCCACAAGCAAGGCGAGAATCTCTTCCTCGCCCTCACCCTGACTTTCCAAGGCTATCCGCCTCAGCCTCGGTTCGCTTGACCTTCAATCGAAGGCTCTGAGCTACCTGAGTAGTTACAAAAATCATTTTAACATGTCTCGTGACGACACTATCTAGGTTGTGTTCACGTTAAGCATTGACATGGTATCACAGCGGGGCTGCTTGAGGATGTGTCATGGACGAAACAACGTATAAACAACTGCTTGCGCAACTTGAATGCATGACGTATGCGCGGGTTGAAGAGCTGTTGGGGCGCTTGCAAGCCCGTCACGACACCGACGGCACCCAACGCCTGATTCTGGCGTACCTGGCGGAACGGCACTGCCCCCATTGCCGGGGCGAGAAGGTGGTAAAGAACGGCTACAACTGGGGTATGCGACGGTTTCTGTGTCGCGGGTGCCGCAAGACCTTCGCTGCCACGACGGGCGCACCGTTCCATCCATTCGCAAGACCGCGGAACGCTTGGTCATGAGCGTGAACCAAGCTTTCCGCTGGCGTCACAAGTTCCTGTCCTTCCTCAACGGCCAAAAGCCGTCCGCCCTCCCGGGCGCAATTGAGGCCGACGAAACCTTCTTCCCGGTATCCTACAAGGGGCGGAAGAAAGACTTGCCGTGCCAGGCCAAGAAGCGGCCGGGCAAGACCAAGGACGGTTCCGGTTCCGAGAAGACCCTGTTGTGGTGGCCGTGCAGCGCGGCACCTAGGTTGCGTTTGACCAGGTACTGCCCGCAGCGACGGCTGCGGCGCTTACCGACGCGCTCAAACCGCTTCTGGGCAAGGGCGCGGTGCCGGGTACAGACGGCAACGCGGCGTACTGGACGGTGGTCGAGAAACTGGAAGTGGAGGCCGGTTACTTTATCTCGGCCTACCACGGCAAGGGCGGCAATGGCACATGGCACGTGCAGAGCGTCAACCGCTACGGCGCCGACCTCAAGACCTGGATGGTGCGATTCAAGGGCGTGGCAACCAAGTACCTGTCTAACTACCTGGGCTGGCGTCGCCTTCTGGACCGGTTCAAAGACCGCCTCACGCCGCAGCAATTCCTGTTTCATGCCCTGCGAACCTCCTATCATTTAACGGAGTCAATGCTTAAAGCGAACACAACCCATTCCTGGCCGTAGCCCACATACGCTGTCTTGTACTTTGGCTCGCCATCTCGTGACGATACAATCTAGGAAATTTTCCGATGAAGTGGACTGACATCAACGACCTCGCCATCGAACTTGCCGAAGCGCATCCCGAGGTCGACCCGCTAAAAATCAACTTCGTCGATCTGATGAACTGGGCGATGGCCTTGCCCGGCTTCGACGACGACGCCAAACACTGCGGCGAGAAGATTCTCGAAGCCATCCAGCAGGCGTGGATCGACGAGGTTGCCTGAATCGTCTGAAATCGTTGCTGTGGCGGGCGAATCGGGTATTGCCGATACAATTGCTCGCAATTTGTTACGACCCCGATAGACATTGCCGTCCGATTGCGGCGACAATCGACGACGGCAAAACCCGTACTCCGGGTTGCAGGCGGTTTCAGTTTTCCGATCTGGGAGGGCATATGCGATCCAAACTTGTACTCGTTACCTGGTGCATGCTTGCCGCCGGGTGGACGTCCGCGCTGGCGCAAGGCGTCTCGCCGCCTTTGCCGGTGCAGGAGACCAATATCCAGGGTGTCGTCGCCGAACTGGCCGAGTGTTCGCGCAAGGAAGGCGTGTTGACGGTCAAGCTGCGTTTTCGCGGCAGCAGCGACAAAAAACCCTATCTGATGATCGATACCCATCACGGTGCCTACGACGGCTTCTACGTGGTCGGTGCCAACAAAAAGTACTTTGTCCTGAAGGATGCGGAAGGCGCGCCGCTGGCGCCCAAGTATCTCGGCGGAGTAAATCTCGGCAAGGATGAAGTTTACAACTGGTGGGCGAAATTTCCGGCGCCGCCCGCCGAGGTCAAGAAGGTCAAGCTGATCATCCCGCAAGTCATGCCGTTCGAAGATGTCGCGGTCACCGACAAGTAGGGGGCGACGATGGTTCGGCATCTTGTTGCGGCGCTCGTCGCGCTTTCTTTGTGCGCCAGCGCGCGGGCGGCCGCGCCGGAAAAATACGAGGACCCGGACGACGCGCGCGTCCATGCGGCGGCGCGCTCGGCGCTGCCCGGTGCGAAGATTGTCGCTATCCTGCTCAAGGTGAGCGGCATCGATGGCTTGATCCAAGATCTCGGCGCCAGGGTGAGCGGGCAGGAAATTGCTATCGACTTGTCAGGCGATGTGTTGTTCGATTTCGACAAATGGTTGATCCGGCGCGAAGCGGAAGCCACGCTGACCCAGGTTGCGGCGCTGATCGCCGAGTATCCGCGCTCGCGCGTCCGCATCGACGGCCATACCGACGGAAAAGGTGACGGCGCTTACAACCAGAAGCTTTCCGAACGGCGGGCGGGCGCGATCAAGGACTGGCTGGTGGCGCGCGGTGCGAAAGCGGCCAACCTGGCGGCAAAGGGGTGGGGCAGGAGCAAGCCCGTGGCCGCCAACGCCAAACCCGATGGAAGCGATAACCCTGAAGGCCGCCAGGCCAATCGGCGTGTCGAGATCCGGATCGGCAAGTAGATCGCGCAGCCCGTTTCCTATCCCGTTTCATTTCCAGATGTGGTGCGTTTTTCGGTTGCCGAACGACCGGGGTTGATCGCGTTGCGAGCCGTCGCCCCGCTGCATTAGCGTCCCCGCTCCGGCAGCACATCGCGCAGCAGCGTCGCCGCGTCGCGGATCATCGTTTCGGTGGTATCCCATCCGATGCAGGCGTCGGTGACCGAGCAGCCGTATTTCAGTTGCGAGAGATCGGCGGGGATGGGCTGGTTGCCGGCGACGAGGTTGGACTCGATCATCAGGCCGACCAGCGACGGGTTGCCGAGGCGTATCTGGTTGACCGCGTCGGCCATGACCAGCGGTTGCAGCTCGGGTTTCTTGTAGCTGTTGGCGTGCGAGCAGTCGACGACGATGTTGGCCGGCAGTTTGGCTTTGAGGATCGCCTGTTCGGCTATCTGCAGGCTGACCGTGTCGTAGTTGGGCCGGCCGTCGCCGCCGCGCAGCACCACGTGGCCGTGGCGGTTGCCGCGCGTGCGCACGATGGACGTGCGGCCCTGGCCGTTGATGCCGAGGAAGCTGTGCGGGCGCGAGGCGGAAACGATGGCGTTGATGGCGATGCCGATGTCGCCGTTGGTGCCGTTCTTGAAGCCGACCGGCGTCGACAGGCCGGACGACATTTCGCGGTGCGTTTGCGATTCGGTGGTGCGGGCGCCGATGGCGGTCCACGAAATCAGGTCGCCGAGGTATTGCGGCGAGATGGGGTCGAGCGCTTCGGTGCCGGCCGGCAGGCCGAGCCCGGCAACGTCGAGCAGGAACCGGCGCGCTTTTTCCATGCCCAGGTCGACACGGAACGAGTCGTCCATCAGCGGGTCGTTGATGTAGCCTTTCCAGCCGGTGGTGGTGCGCGGCTTCTCGAAATAGACGCGCATGACCAGGCAGAGCGTGTCGTCCACCTCGTCGGAGAGCGCCTTCAGGCGGCGCGCGTAGTCCAGCCCGGCGACCGGATCGTGGATCGAGCACGGGCCGACGACGACGAAAATCCGGTGATCCTTGCGGTCGAGAATATCGCGCAACGCGTCGCGGCCGCGCATGACGGTTTCCGCCGCATCCGGCGAAAGCGGCAGGCGGGCGTGGATGTCCTCGGGCGAGGGCATGGGGTCGAAGGCGGCGACGTTGATGTTGTCGATGTCGATATGGGTTTCGGTTTCGGGATGGGTCATGGCTTTAACCTTGAGATCAGTTCCTTGACCGCCGCGACGCGCTCGGCGAGAGTCGGGCAGTGGCGTTTGAGGGCGAGTTTATCCTGTCCGGCGAGCTTGTAGTTCCGGTCTTTCTGGATCAGGTTGATGATGCGGATCGGTTCGATAGGGGGGGTTGACTCGAACTGCACGACGATTTGCTCGGCCGTAGCGTCGAGCTTGACGATGCCGAGCGGCTTGCAGAGCAGGCGCAGGCGGTGGCTGTCGAGCAGCGACTGGGCTTGCGGCGGAAGTTCGCCGAAGCGGTCGATCAGCTCTTCCTGCAGGTCGGCCAGTTCGGCGGCGGCGTTGCAGTTGGCGAGGCGCTTGTAGAGCGTCAAGCGTTCATGCACGTCCGGCGTGTAGTCGCCGGGCAGCAGGGCCGGGGTGTGCAGGTTGATTTCGGTAGCGATGCCGAGCGGCTGCGTGAGATCGGGTTCCTTGCCCTGCTTGAGCGCGGCGACGGCGCGGTTGAGCATTTCGGTAAACAGATTGAAGCCGATTTCCTGCATTTCGCCCGACTGGTTGTCGCCCAATACCTCGCCGGCGCCGCGTATCTCCAGGTCGTGCATCGCCAGGTAGAAACCGGCGCCCAGTTCGTCCATCGCCTGGATTGCTTCGAGGCGCTGCTTGGCCTGTTTGGTCAGTGCGGAATTTGCGTTGAAATCATCATGGGTCAACAGAAAAGCGTAAGCCTGGTGGTGGTGCGAGCGCCCGACGCGGCCGCGCAACTGGTGCAACTGCGCCAGGCCGAATTTCTCGGCGCGGTTGATGAGGATGGTGTTGGCGTGCGGGTTGTCGATGCCGGTCTCGATGATTGTCGTGCACAGCAGCAGGTTGGCGCGCTGTTGCGTGAAGTCGCGCATCACGCGCTCCAGCTCGCGCTCGTTCATCTGGCCGTGGCCGACGACGATGCGCGCTTCGGGGACGAGCTTGGCGAGTTTTTCGCGCATGTTGGCGATGGTGTCGACCTCGTTGTGCAGGAAGTACACCTGCCCGCCGCGCTTGAACTCGCGCAACAGCGCCTCGCGGATGATGCCGTCGGACAGCTTGGAAACGAAGGTCTTGATCGCGAGGCGCTTCTGCGGTGCTGTGGCGATCACCGAAAAATCGCGCAAGCCTTCGAGCGACATGCCGAGCGAGCGCGGGATGGGCGTCGCGGTTAGCGTCAGCACGTCGACTTCGGCGCGCAGCGCCTTGAGCGCCTCTTTCTGGCGTACGCCGAAACGGTGTTCCTCGTCGATCACGACGAGTCCGAGGCGGGTGAATTTCACGTCTTTTTGCAAGAGCTTGTGCGTGCCGATGACGATGTCTATTTTTCCTTCGGCCAGCTCCTTCAGCGCTTGCGCCGTTTCCTTCGCCGATCTGAAGCGGGAAAGCTCGGCGATGCGCACCGGCCAGTCGGCGAATCGGTCGTTGAAGGTCTGAAAGTGTTGCTCGCAGAGCAGCGTGGTCGGGCACAGCACGGCCACCTGCCTGCCGCCGGCTACCGCGCAGAAAGCGGCGCGCAGCGCGACTTCCGTTTTGCCGAAGCCGACATCGCCGCACACCAGCCTATCCATCGGCCGGCCGGATTTCATGTCGTCGATCACCGCGCGGATGGCGGCGGCCTGATCCTGCGTTTCCTCGAAGCCGAAGCCGTCGGCGAAAGCGTCGTAGTCGTGCGCCTTGAACTCGAAGGCGTGCCCCTGCCGCGCGGCGCGCACCGCGTAGAGCGCCAGCAGTTCGGCCGCCGTGTCGCGCGCTTGCAGCGCGGCGCGGCGCTTGGCCTTCTCCCACTGTTGCGAACCCAGCGTGTGCAGCGGCGCGGCGTCCGGGTCGGCGCCCGAGTAGCGCGAGATGACGTGCAGCAGCGAAACCGGCACGTAGAGCTTGGCGTCGCCGGCATAGTGGAGTTCGAGAAACTCCATGTCGCCTTCGCCGAGGTCGAGGTGAATCAGGCCCCGGTAACGCGCGATACCGTGCTGCTCGTGCACCACCGGGTCGCCGACTTTCAGTTCGGCGAGGTCGCGCAGCCAGTTGTCGAGCGAGGCTTTGCGCTGCGCCGCGTGCCGCGTGCGGCGGGAGGGGCTGCCGGCGTACAGCTCGGATTCGGTGATGAAAGCGAGCGAAAGCTTGCTTTCCCTCTCCCCCGGCCCCTCTCCCTCAAAGAGAGGGGAGTCGATCAAGAACCCGTCGTGCAGCGGCGCGACACCCAGCGCCAGTTGATCGCCGCCGGCAACGAAGCCGGCCAGATCGGCGCTGGCGGCCGGTTTTAGGCCATATTCGGCGAACAGCTCGGCCAGTGTTTCGCGCCGCCCGGCCGATTCGGCGAGCAGCAGCACACGGCCGGGAAAGGCGCCGATAAAAGCTTTCAGGCGGGTCAGCGGATCGTCGGCGCGGCGGTCGACAGCGATTGGGGGGAGTGGTCGGATCGCTTTTTCATCGCCGGAGACTAGTAGGCAGTCAACTTGATTCGATGGGGGTGGTGGGCGCGGGCTTGCCCGCGATTGAGGCGCGCAATCGCGGGCAAGCCCGCGCCCACATTCCTTCGATTCACCGTGACGGCCTACCAGGTTCAGGCGCGCATACGGCTTGGCGGCGACAAAAAACGGTTCTTCGGCCAGGAAAAGCTCGGCCGGCGGCAGCAGCGGGCGGCTGCGGTCGCCCGACAGCATGTCGTAGCGCGATTTGGTATCGCGCCAGAAGGCGCGGATGGCCTCGGGCACATCGCGGTGCAGGCACAGCACCGTCGCTTTCGGCAGATAGTCGAACAGCGTTGCCGTTTCGTCGAAAAACAGCGGCAGCCAGTATTCGATGCCGGCCGACGGTACGCCGTTGGACACGTCCTTGTAGATCCCCGACTTGGCCGGGTCGCCTTCAAAAATCTCGCGAAAGCGCTGGCGGAAATGCGTCCGCCCCTTGTCGTCGAGCGGAAACTCGCGCGCCGGCAGCAGGCGGACTTCGGGTACCGGATACAGCGTGCGCTGGTTGTCGGCGTCGAAGGTTTTGATGCTCTCGATTTCATCGTCGAACAGGTCGAGGCGGTAGGGCAGAGGCGAGCCCATCGGGAAGAGATCGACCAGCCCGCCGCGTATCGAATACTCGCCCGGCGAGACGACCTGCGTCACGTGCGCGTAGCCGGCCAGCGTCACTTGTCTGCGGAACTGTCCGGCGTCGAGCTTTTCACCCTTTTTCAGGAAGAAGGTGGTGGCCGCCAGATAAACCGGTGGCGCCAGGCGGTAGACGGCGGTGGTGGCCGGCACGAGCAGCACGTCGCACTCGCCGCGCATCACCGCGTAGAGCGTTGCCAGGCGTTCGGAGATCAGGTCGTGGTGCGGTGAAAAGCTGTCGTAGGGCAGCGTCTCCCAGTCCGGCAGCAGGCGCACGCGCAGGTCGGGCGCGAACCAGGGGATCTCGTCGAGCAAGCGTTGCGCGTCGCCGGCGCTGGCGGTGAGGACAGCCAACAAATGGCGTCCGCCGGCCGCCCGTGCGGCTTGCGCGACCAGCAGCGCGTCGGCCGATCCGGAAAACGGCGGCAGTTGCAGGCGTTCGCCGGATTTCGGCAGCGCCGCTACGAGCGGAGGGATCGACTGGCTGTGCGGCGCGTGCGCCGGCGGGGTTTGAGGCACGGGGAAGGGGGGCTGCGAGGCGTGGGAAAAAGCGTGGAAAAAGGTAACACATCAGGTGTTCATCAAAACCCCGCCATTCCCGCGTAGGCGGGAATCCATGCTGAAGTGCTCAGACTGGGGCGCTATGGATTCCCGCCTACGCGGGAATGGCGGAGCAGAGGTGCTGAGGTGTTACGGAAAAAGCGTGGAAAGTGCCGCATTATAGCGGATCCGCCGCTGCCGGCCGGGTCGCGAAGCCAGCGCTGCCGCGAAGTCGGCGCGTATGCCAGCCCCAAGCGCGGCAGCGGCCGTCAGGTCGCTCTTTGCGCCCGGATCGTTTTGCCGAGTTCCTTGTCGGTTTTCATGATGTGTTCGAGCAGCCAGCTTTTCAGGTATTCGACCAGGTCGCCGAGCGCACTATGTTTGTCGGTGCTGCCCACTTCTTTCATGGCGGCGATCTTCAGGGTGAATTTACCGTGCTCGGCAAGATGGTGTTCGGCGTGCGGGGTGCCGGCGGCGAACTTGCGCACCATGCCTTCCTCGGTGCCGAAGTGGAAGACGACATAGGTCGTCAGGCGCGGCAGCAGCCGGTTCAGCGCGTTGTCGTCGTGGCCGTCCAGATAGGCGGCTTCCAGCTCGTTAATCATCTCGATCAGCTCCTGGTGCTGCAAGTCGATCTGGCGGATGCCGGTTTCCAGGTTGCTGCTCCAGGTCAGGCGCGCGTTTGGTGTCATGGTCTGGGCTTCCTTCGGGAAAGAGTGCGGAACATTATTGCATACCGGTTTGTCCACTGAACGGGCATTTGGCGCACGGCACGGCGAAAACCCCGAGCTATGACTTAAGTCATAGGCCTTAAGTCATAGCGCGCCGGGGTCGCGGCGATATAATGCCCGCCGACGATACCCCCGGATACCGATGAGCCCTTACACCGACACCTACCGATCGCTCAAGCGCCACTCGCTTTGGCTGTTGGTCGCTTTCTTCTTGGCTTGGGCGCTGATCGAGGGGCGCAGCCTGCACGAGAGGGTCGCCGACCGGGATCAGGCCAGGCGGGTGCACGGTTGGGCAGAGACCAGCGCCGACATCAGTTTGCTGGTGCACGAGCTGCAGAAAGAGCGCGGGCTGTCGAACGGTTATCTGGCCTCGCACGGGCTGCGCTTCAGCGCCGCGCTCGAGGCGCAGATCGCTTTGACCGACTGCGCGCTGACGGCGCTCGAAATGACGTCTGCGGGAGGAAGCGGCGAGCCTGGCGAACTGGCCGTCGCGGTGCGCCCGCTGCTCGCCGGGTTGCACCAGTTGCCCGGGTTGCGGCAACAGGTGATCGGCCAGACGCTGTCGCGCGATGTGGTCGTCGAGCGCTATACGGGGACGATTTCGCGGCTGTTCGAGGCGATGAGCGCGAACCTGGTCGCCGACAACGGCATGTTGCGCTCGCAGCTCGCTTTTGTCGCCTTCTTGCAGGCCAAGGAAATGGCCGGCCAGGAACGCGCCTTGCTCACGGCTATCCTGACTTCGGGAAATTTCGGATCTTTCTCGCGGATGGCCGCGTATCACCGCATCCGCGCGGTCGAGGAAGCGCACCTGCAACGGTTCAGGCAGTTTGCCGAGGAGGATGGGACCTCCGGGCTCGACGCGATCGCCGGCCAGCCCTTCAACGCCGAAGCGGAAGCGATCCGCCGCCGCGTCGTCGCGGCGGGGCATGGCGCTTATACGCGGGATTCGCCGAACCTGGCCTTGCCCGGAGCCGAACGCTGGTTCGAGCTGTCGTCGAAGAAGATAGAGGCGATGAAATCGCTCGAAGACGTGATCCGCGTGTCGGTCAAGCGTGGCGCCGAGGATGTCGAGCAGCGGGCGGTACGCGGCCTGGTCGTCCACGCCGTGTCGCTGGTCGTCGCCTTGCTGCTGGCCGGCGTCCTGCTGATGCAGTTGCGGCGCAGCAGCCGGGCGGCCGAAGAAAAGCTGGGCCTGGCCTCGGCCGTATTCAGCAACAGCCTGGACGCCATCGTGATCACCGACGCGCAACAGAGCATCGTCGACATCAATGCCGCCTTTACGCAGACGACGGGCTACGGGCCGGAAGAGGCGTTGGGCGCGCACGTCCGCATGCTCAAGTCCGGGCGTCACGACGATGCGTTCTATGACGCGATGTGGCGAAAACTGATGACCGACGGCGGTTGGGAGGGGGAGGTGTGGAACCGGCGCAAGAACGGCGACATCTATCCGGCCTTGCTGTCCATCGTCGCCGTGAAGGACGCGCCGGGCGCCATCGCGAACTACATCGCAACGGTCGTCGATCTCAGCCTGTACAAACGCACCGAAGCGCTGCTGGAGCAGTTGCGTACCTTCGACCCCTTGACCGGCCTGCTCGGCCGGGACGCCTGGATCTCGGCAATGGATCGGGCGATCGCCAACGCGCGCGGTGCGGGAGGCAAATTTTCCGTTCTCGAACTGGGCCTGGACCGCTTCAAGCTCATCAACGATTCGCTCAGTCACGCCGTCGGCGACCGCGTGCTGGTCGAGGCGGCGGAGCGTGTCCGGCATTCCCTGCGGCGCCAGGATGCGGCGGCGCGACCCGGCGGCGACCGCTTTTCCATCGTGCTCGAAGAAATCGGGTCGGCGCAGGATGTTGGCGCCATCTGCGAGAAGTTGCTCGCCGCTTTTCTGACGCCGATCTGCGTCGGCGAGCATCAGCTCGGCGTCTCGGTCAGCATGGGCGTCGTTTTCTATCCCGACGACGGCACGGATGCCGGGACTTTGCAACGCAACGCCGAGGCCGCAATGTACCGCGCCAAGGACGAGGGGCGCGCGTGCTACAAGTTCTATTCGGCGGACATGAATCTCGAAGGCGCGCGCCTGCTGGCGCTCGAACGCAGGTTGCGTCTGGCTCTGGAACGCGAGGAGCTGAGCGTCTGTTACCAGCCGCAGGTCGACGCCGGGAGCGGCCGCCTGGTCGGCGTCGAAGCGCTGGTGCGCTGGAACAACCCCGAGCTGGGGCCGGTGTCGCCGGTGCAGTTCATCCCGGTGGCCGAGGAAACCGGGCTGATCGTCCCGATCGGCCGTTGGGTGATGCTCACCGCCTGCCGTCAGGCGCGGCATTGGCTGGACGAGTTGGGGAGCGATTTGCCGGTGGCGGTCAACCTGTCGGCGCGCCAGTTCCGCCAGCACGATCTGCTGGTCGACGTGCAGTCGGTGCTCGACGAGAGCGGTCTGCCCAGCCGCTTGCTGGAGCTGGAAGTGACCGAAGGTTTGCTGATCGCCGACCCGGAGGGCGCGGCGGACGTGATGCGCGGGCTGCGCGCGATGGGGCTGCGGATCGCGCTCGACGACTTCGGTACCGGCTATTCGTCGCTCGCCTATTTGAAGATATTTCCGCTCGACCGGCTCAAGATCGACCGCGCTTTCGTCGACGGGCTGCCGGACAACGAGAGCGACACCGCGATTTCGCGCACCATTATCGCGCTCGGTTTGAACCTCGGCATGGAGGTGCTCGCCGAAGGCGTGGAAACGCAAGCGCAGGGCGATTTTCTCGCGGCGGCGGGCTGCCAGGTGTTTCAGGGCTACCATTACGGCAAACCGATGGCGGGCGACGAGCTGCTGGAGAAGATACGCGCCGGCGTCTTCCCTCTTGCCCGACCCGGATTCCGCCAAGAAGGGGGGGGTGAATGAAGCGCTCGTCTATCCAGCGACGCCTTGCCTTGCTGGCGGCTCTGATGCTCGCGGCCGGAGTGCTGATCCGGCAAAGTTACGCCACCTACCGGGCGGGCAGCAGCCTCGAGCTGGTCGGCCGCACCGAAAACGCGCTGCTGCGCATAGACGGCGGTTCGCGCGAGGTGGCCGGCAACGTGCGGAACATCTCCGACGCGCTGGCCGAGCAGGATGCCGCGATTCGCCTGATCGCCGCCGACGTCGAAAAAATCGCCCGGATGACCGAAAGCAACAGCGATGTGGCGGTTTCAAACAGCCGGACGGCGAGCGAGCTGGACGGCTTGTCGCGCGAGCTGCGCGAGGCCGTCTCCCGCTTTTGCGTGTAGCGGGCACCGGAGCGCATCGCGGGAGGGCGCGCTGATGGGCGATCTACCCGGCACCGGCCACCCAGCGGTTGAAGCGGGAACGGGCGCCGTCGATCAATTCGCCGGCGGTCAGGCCGATCGGCCCGCAGCCTTGGGCGACCCGCTCGTCGGCTGCGGCGCCGTGCAGGTGCGTGGCGGCGAGCAGCGCTTCCAGCGCCGGCCAGCCTTGGGCGAGCAGCGCGGCGACGATGCCGGTGAGCACGTCGCCGGTTCCGGCCGACGCCAGGCCGGAGTTACCGGTGGTGTTGATGAACCAGTGGCCGCCCGGCGTGGCGATGACGGTGCCGCAGCCTTTCAGCGCGACATGGGCGCGGTAGCGGGCGGCGAGTTCGAGCGCCGCGCCGATGCGGTCGGTCTGTACCGCCGCCGTGTCGCTGTCGAGCAAACGCGCGGCTTCGGCGGGGTGCGGCGTGAGCAGCGTCGGTTGCGCGCGGGATTCGCGGGAGGCCAGCGCCACCTGCAAGTTGCCTTCGGCGGCCACCAGGTTCAGCGCGTCGGCGTCGAGCACCAGCGGCAGATCCAGCGCGCACGCCTTTTCCAGCAGCACCGCCGCTCCGTGGCTGGAACCCATGCCCGGCCCGCAGGCGAGCGCCGCGAGATCGGCGGAAAACAAGGCGTCCGCCCGGCGCAGCATGAGTTCGGGTTGCAGCGCGTCGACGCGCGGTGCGCCGGGGTCGAGCAGTCCCAAGTAAACGCGGCCGCAGCCCAGTTTGAGCGCCGCCCGGCCGGCCAGGAAGGCGGCGCCCAGCATGCCGCCCGCGCCGCCGAGCAGCCCGGCGCTGCCGTAGCTGCCCTTGTGGCTGTTTTTGGCGCGCGGCCGCAGGTGGGCGGAAAACAGCGCCGTATCGACCGTCTGGCCGGGATCGATGCCCAGTTGGGCGGACATCTTCCCGGCGTCGAGCCCGAGCGTGGCGATGGTGACGGCGCCGCAACGATCCGGGCCGTCGCCGGTGTGCAGCCCCGGTTTATCGGCGATGAAACTGATCGTGTGGCTGGCGCGTATGGTCGCGCCGCGCAGCCGGCCGGTATCGGCGTCCAGCCCGCTCGGGCAATCGAGCGCGAGCAGCGGACAGGCGTCGCGCCGGGCCAGTGCGTTGGCGGCCAGCACGAGGTCGGCGGTGCGTCCGCCGATTTCGCGTTGCAGGCCGATGCCGAAAAGCCCGTCGATGACGAGCGACCAGCGCCGTCCGCCGGGAATGGCTTCCAGCGTGCGGCCGCCGGCATCGATAAAACGGTGCCAGGCGGCCAGCGCGTCGCCGGGCAGGCGGCCGGCGTCGCCGGCAAAGACGACGCTCGTGGCGTAGAAGCGGGCGAGCAGATGGCGCGCCGCCTCGAAGGCATCGCCGCCGTTGTTGCCGGGGCCGGCAAGAACCAGGATCTGCCCGCCACCGTCGCGGCACAAAGCGGCGGCCAGGTCGGCCGCCGCCAGCCCCGCGCGCCGCATCAGCGGTTGCCCGGCCGCCGCGGCTTCGATGGCGCGCAGGTCGGCGGTGCGATAAAGGGCACGGGAACCGGAATGGCTTGGAGGCATGCGCGGAAGTCTAGCCGAAAAGGCCGGCTTACTGCCTGCTTTCGGGCATTGCGGTCAGTGCTTCCAGCAAACTGCTGTCGGCCGGGATGTCGAGGCCGAGCGCACGCGCTACCGAACGGTTGACGGCGACCGAGAAATACTCCGGGTAGCTCGGCGCCGGCAAAGTCACCCGGCCCGGCGGCAGGGCGACGAGCAGGTCGGCGCTTTGCCGCGCGATCTGCTCCGGCGTGCTGAACGTGGCGGCGAGCGCGCCGGCCGTCACGTAGGCTTGCGAGAAACCGATCAGCGGGCGCTGGTGGCGGTACGCGGCCATCAGCACCGAGCGCGCCGTGTCGCGGGTGAATATCAGGCTGTCGGGCAGAGCCAGGAAAACGTCCGCACCGCCCATCAGGCGCGACAGGGCGGGGCCGATTTCCGGCTCGGCGCCGATTTCGTCGGCCGCGAGTTCCAGGCCGCTTCGCTGGAAGGCAGAACGCAGGGGCGCCAGCAGCAGCGACGAGTCGGGGCCGAGCAGAGCCGCAACCCGCCGTTTGCCCGGCAAAACCTGACGGATCAGGTTGAGCTGGCGGGCCGGCGGCTGATCGAGGTAGATCGCCGAAAACTGCCCCCGGCGTTTTGTGCCGCCCATCTCGGCGAGGAGTTTCTCGTGGCTTGCGCGAGGCACCAGCACGTTGAGCACGGGCGGCGCGCTTTCCCAGGTGGCGGCGGCGCGCATCGCCTGCACGCCGACCGCAACGATGACGCTCGCCCCGGCCAGCGACGCATCGTCGGGGCGGCTGCGCCCGGCCGGCTGTCCTGGCGTCAGCTCGACGACGCGCAGACGTTTGCCGGGCGTGTTGCCAAGAGCGGCTCCCTGTTCTAGCGACAGGGAGAGCGCGTCGAAGTACTCCCGATAAAGCCCCCCCGGCTCGCTGAGCAGGACGGCCACCGTTCTTTCCGGCGTTTCGGCTGCCGGCAAACCGCCGCAGAATACTGCCAGGCAAGTCGCGCCTATGACTAAAGTCATATGACGAAGGTATGGCTCGAAGGCGAGCGGGGGTACCGTCGCGCGTTGCATGGCGATTCAGAACTCGAAGCGGAGGTTGGCGTAGGCGCGCCGACCCCAAACGTTGTCGGCGTAGAACTCGTTGTAGCGGCGGTCGCCGAGATTTTGCGCGATCAGCGCGAGTTCGCCTTTGCGCCCTTGCCAGTTGAACTGGTGGGCGATCCGGCCGTCCCAGCGCGTGTAGGCGGGCAGCGAGTCGCCGGAAATGGCCTGCACCGAACCGACGTGGTAAACGCCGAGGCTGGCGCGCCATCCGGCGCTCAACTGGTGCGCGAGCAGCAGGTTGAGCGCGTGGCGCGGAGCCGTCCGTTCATAGGCGTAAGCGGCGACGGCCGGCGCCGCCGACCCGTTGGCGATGCGCGCCGACGACCAGCCGAGATGGATCTTCGTGTTTTCCGTCAAACGCTGTTGCCATTGCAGCTCGAACGAGTGCACGCCGGCGCCGCCACGGTTGCCGAAGGTGCGGACCGTTCCGGGAATACTCGTGCCGCAACAGTTGAACGTATACATTTCGATCAGGCCGGTGAGCGTATCGTAGGAATACTTGATGTCGACCGAACTGCCGCGTCCAAGTTCCAGCAAATACCCCAGTTCGCGCGAATCGATACGCTCCGGCCGCAGATTGTTCTGGCCGTAGATGTATTGCAGCGGCAGCGAGGCCGGAATTCCCCTGCCGGCCGGCGAGAGCACCGGGAAAATCCAGCGCTCGTCGCCCTGTTGTTCGTAGAGAACCGGGTTGCGGTAGGCGCGGCCGAGCGCGGCGCGTATCGTTTGGGCCGGCGTCGGGTGATAGTTGACGCCCAGCCGGGGCGACGTTTTTGTGCCGACAAAGCTGTTGTGCTCGACCATCGCGCCCAGGTTGACGACCAGCGCCCGCACCGGGCGCCATTCCAGGTTGCCGAAAACGTTCTGCTGCCGGTAGCTCAGGGGGTCGTCTGAGCCGAGATAGAGCTTGCTGCGCACCGCGTCGTGCCGCAAGCCGCCGCCCCACACCAGCCGCAGGTTCTCGGCCGGCGCAAAGATGTGCTGCGCTTCGATGTCCGCGCGCTCCGCGACGTGTTCGAGCGGCGCGTTGAACGGCGCCGGAACGCCCAGCAGAAACGGCGGGAAGGCGGTCGTGCCGATCAGTTGGCTGCTGTCTTCGTCGAGGCGGTCCCGGTTGTGGTAGAAGCGCAGGCTGAACTGGTTGTCCGGCCCCAGATCGCGCTGCCAGCGCAGCAGCTCGAACTGGCTGGCGATCTTTTTCTCGCGCCGGGGATTTTCGGCCGGGAAGTCTCCCGTGTCGCGCGTGCCGCCCGAATAGCCGAACTGGAACTGCAGCTCGTCGCGCCGGGTGAGCTGGGTATCGGCGCGGAACGACAGGTTGCCGATCCGCTTGTTGTCGGTGCGCGGATGGGTGTCTGAACCGACATCCTTGGGGGTGTCGGGGTTGATCGTATAGCCGCCGTCGTTCCTGATCTGCGCCGTCAGCCGGTAGTCCATCGCCCCGCTCTTGCCGGCGTGGCGCACCGTCGCGTCGCTGCCCGGCTTGCCGGCCGAGAGCGAGAGCATGCTCCCCTGGATCTCGGCCGGATGGCGCGTGACGATGTTGATGACGCCGAGAAAGGAGTTCGCCCCGTAAGTCGCCGCGCTCGGGCCGCGCACGACTTCGATGCGCTCGATGTCGTCGGGCGCCAGCGGGATGTTGCTCCAGATCGGGCCACCGAAGAGCGGTGTATATACCGACCGCCCGTCGATCAGTATCTGCATCCTTTTTGCGTACGGGTCGGCAAGCCCGTGGTAACTGACGACGTGACCGGGAACCACTTCCTTGTCGACGTTGTAGGCGACGATCATGCCGGGCACCAGGCGGAAGAGGTCGGCAACGTCCCAGGCGCCGGAATCGCGGATCGTTTCGCGGTCGATGACCGTCATCGCAGCCGGCGTGTCGCCGGTCGCCTGGCTCAAGCGGGTAGCCGAGAGAACGACCGGCAACTCGCTCAGGAAGTCGTTTTCCGACAACGCCCCGGCGCCCGCCGCGAGTGCGGGGGAAATCGAACAGGCGGCCACCAGAGCCGTCAGGCGTTTGCGCCGACCAACAATAACAGGCACTACAATTCTCCTCGCCGATGGAGGCTCGGCCACCGCTCACCGTTTGCCGCGCTCGCAGACCGGTTCCACGACAAATCGACCTGTTGTTGTCGTTCCGCCGAGACTGCGCGTCACCGGATTGTAAACGATAACAATCCCCGTGCCCTAGCCTCGCCAAGCTGGCCGTCCAGGTGCGTGACGAACTGATCGCTCGACTCACGACACCGTTCATCACCTGCACGCATCGCACGACCGGCGACCTGACCTTCAACGACCCTGCGACTGGGCGTGAAAAGGTTATCCCGTCCGGTACGTTATGCCGATTGGTGGCGTATCAAGAAATTGCAGAACTCGACTTTGAGAATCAGTGGGCCGCGAAACGCAACTTGCAACACGGCTACTGCCTGATCTGGCTTGATGGAATGCTGCGAGGCGTCGCCTTCAAAGATGCTGAACTACTCCCTGAATTTACCCAAGAAAGGATCCGCCATCCATGACTGAAAAAACCATCCCCGAACTACAGGCAGAACTCGAACGCCTACGCCTGCACGCTAACGATGTACTTGCCGAACGAAAGAGCGAAAAGCAGCGCCGGGAAGACGCGGAAAACGCCGTTGCAACGCTCACGGCAGAGCGTGACAGCCTCATTGCCCGCATAGATGACCTGACACTTAGCGGGCCTGTCCTGCGTGCGCTGGAGAGCGTTACAGCAGCCCCTCCGGCACAAGGGCGCAAGCTGCTGGAGGATGCCGGTATCAAGTTCGCTATCGGGAAATCTGGCAATGCCGTGGCACGCGACGGCGACGAGGAAATCGCGCTTTCTGATCTTCACCGTCACCTGTCGAAAAAATGCGAATCGGCGGACGGCATGAGCGCATTCGGCTGGATCATCCGTAGCAGCGGTGTGTCAGGTAGCGGTGCCATAGGCGGCGCTAGTCCTGGCTACTCCCATCCAGCACAAAAACCCGCATCGCCGACCCTTGTACAAAATCTCGGATTTAGATAAACTGGAGCTATCGGATAGCGCTTGACAGTAGTCAGGTGCTATCCGATAACAATCTCCCCAGCCTGTTGGCTGGCGACGCAAGGCTAGTAGCCGAACGCTGAAAACCAATTCATTTTAAGGTTATTCATCATGGCTACTACACAACTTGCCGACATCATCATCCCCGAGAATTTCACCAGCTACACCGTCCAGAATAGCGTGGAGCGCAACGCCTTCTTCCTGTCCGGCGTCGCCGTCCCCAATTCAGCGATTACCGGGCAACTCCAGGCCGGTGCCGACAGCTTCAAAGTGCCGTACTGGCTCGACCTGCCGGACACTGAGGCCGACGTTGCCAACGACGACCCGACCGACGAATCGACGCCCGGTAAGCTGGGAACGATCAAGCAAGTCGTCAGAAAATCGTTCCTTCATGGATCTTGGAGCGCCATGAACCTTGCCAGCGAACTGGCAGGCGCTAACGCCCTGGCGCAAATCCAAAGCCGTGCCGCTGCATACTGGGACAGGCAGTTCCAGCGCCGTCTTATCAGTTCGCTGAAGGGCATCTTGGCCGACAACGTAGCGCACGATTCCGGCAACCTGCTTATCGACGTGTCGGGCCTGACCGGCAACGCAGCCAAGTTCAGCGCATCGTCAATGATCGAAGCTGCCGGCACCATGGGCGATGCAATGAACAGCCTGACGACGATTGCAATTCACTCGACCATCTACAAGAAGATGCTCGCCGATGATGTGATCGAAACCCTGCCAGCGTCAGGTGGTGGATTTATCCAGACATTCCGTGGTTTGCGCATCGTCGTTGATGACACTCTGCCGGTGGCGACCGACGTTTATACCTCCGTGCTGTTTGGCAGCGGTGCCGTCGGCTATCTTTCGCCTACCAGGTGGCGCGACGGTAGAGCTTGGACAGCTTGCCGACCATATCAGCCTGCCGCCTGCATCGAGAGCCG
>JACQYA010000052.1 GCA_016208425.1 Betaproteobacteria bacterium | reverse complement strand
CATCCTGCGCGCTCCGGGAAAGGCGAAAAGGAATGATGTGTGAGTGAGAGATAGCTCATGGCGTCGCAAGGAGAGTCTTCAGGTCGGCGACGAAGGGATCGAGCGCTCTCATGTCGGCCTCGCTCACGGCTTTGAGTCCGCCGTGGCCGAGCGTATCCATGAATCTTCGACCCTCCTGAGTCTCGTTGGCGAAAGCAAACATCAGCTTGCGGATGCGCACGATTTCGGCGTCGCCCAAACGGCGGTGGGCAAGATAGAACAGCGGTGTGGTCGGCGCGATGCGCGCCAGGACGCGCACCCGCTCCGACCAGTTGCCTCCCACCTGTTTGAGCGCGGTGACCGAAACGACGGCGGCCGCCGACTCGCCCTTTTCCAGAGCCGCCAGCGAGTTGGCGTGGCTGCCCATCGGCCTGATCGTTAGGTCAACCCCAGGCTTCAATCCGTGGGCGAACAAGTGGCGATGGGCGGCGAGCGTCAGGTTGGCCAGGCGGTCGCTGGTAGTGACCACCTGGCCGCGCAAGCCCGCAAGATCGCTCGGCCCGCCGCTCGCGCGCGTCACCAGCAGCGGCTCAAGATCGGTCAGGGGGCGCCCGAGTACGACGTAACCCTGTTCGCGCTGGGCGAGCCGTCCAAAATAGGGCGAAGTGGCAATGATGTCGTATTCGCCGGCGCCAGTGCGGGCGAGATAGGCAGTGTAATCGGAGGCCGACTCCATGACTACCGGCCGGCTCAGTTCGCTGGACAGATGGGCGCGCAGAGGCTCGTAAAGTTCGGCCAGTTTGCGCGCCGAGAGATAGGGGACAACGCCCAGCACCAAGGCATCGGCAGCCTGGGCTACACTCGCCAGGAAAAAAGGGAGCAAAAACAAGTAACCGACAAGACTTCGGAATCGACCCAGGATCATCGTGTTCTCTCTCTTGAGCCGGGGAGCCAATAAAAACCGGCAACAAAGTGTAGCCCAATTTGGGACGGGGTGATGCAAAAAAGCCCTATGGGCACTTCTATAAATACGTCATTCCGGGCTTGACCCGGAATCGTGCGCCCGTGAAGGCGCGTAAACCGCATGGTGTAAGTCCGTGCCGGGGCAAGCCATGACCCCGAAGCTGAAGGTAACTGCGTCGCTGCGAAGCGGGGTGGAGAGCAACCGGAAGCGAACTGGCAGTCCGCGGGATGACGAACTCGATTCGGCGGGGAGTGACGGCGAGCCAGCGATTCCATGGCGAAGCCTGAAACACATCGGACACGCTGCAATGGCGGCTAAAGCGATGACCGGGTCACCTTCGTGGTTGGAGGCGGAATGTTGGGAAGTTTGCGCGAGACAAGCGGGGAGACCTGTCGCCCCGGTGAAGGCGGCAGGAGTCAGAGCCTGCATAGTACCGGCTCGGCGCAAGCCGAAAGAAGCGCGGAAAGCAAAGTCGCGCCGAGGGAAGGCAGGCAGGAAGGTGGAAGCGTGAAAGGCGGATGGAGCGAGAGCATGAGCGAAGGAGCGGCAGTGCCTGAGAAGGCTAAGCAAGCCCCGTTTATCCAGACTGGAGACAGAGACTGGATAGACCGCAGCATTTGGACGGAACGCATGTTGGCGGCGCCGGACAACGGCGTCAAAGGAAACAAATGGTTCAGTCTGACCGACAAAGTCTATCGACCGCAAACGCTCGCGGCGGCCTGGCAACAAGTCAAAGCCAACAAAGGCGCAGCGGGGATAGACCGACAAAGCATCGAACGCTTTGCAGCGGGAGCCGAAAGGTATCTGAGCGAGCTGGCGGAAGACCTGAAAGAAGGGCGGTACCGAGCGGCCCCCGTGCGGCGGGTGGACATTCCCAAAGCGGGCGGCAAGACGCGCCCGCCGGGCATCCCCACCGTCAAGGACAGAATTGTTCAAACGGCGGTCAAGCGCGTGATAGAACCGATCTTCGAGAAGGAATTTCTGCCGACGAGCTACGGATTCCGACCCGGCCGAGGCTGCAAAGACGCGCTGCGGGAAGTCGGCGAGTGGCTGAAGAAAGGCTACACCCACGTGGTGGATGCCGATCTCAAAAGCTACTTTGACAGCATCCCGCACGCCCGGCTGAAAGAACGGATCGAGGAACGCATCAGCGACGGTCGCCTGCTGGAACTTCTGGCGGGCTGGTTGCGCCAGGACATCGTTCATGGACTGGAGAAATGGACGCCGACGGGCGGCACCCCGCAAGGGGCGGTCATCAGCCCGCTGCTGGCGAACATCTACCTGCATCCGCTGGACGAGCGCATGGCGCAACAAGGCTACGCGATGGTGCGCTACGCCGACGACTTTGTGATTCTGTGCGCCACGGCGGAAGAAGCCCGGCAGGCGCTGGAGGAAATCAAAGCGTGGGTAGCAGCCAACGGCCTGACCCTCCACCCGGACAAGACCCACCTTGGGGACTGCCGGATCGAAGGGCAAGGCTTCGAGTTTCTCGGCTACCGGTTCGAAGCGGGTACGCGCGGGGTGAGGAAAAAGAGCCTGGTCGCCTTGAAAGACAGAGTGCGCATGCTCACGCGGCGCACGCGAGGCGACAGTCTTGAGCGGATCATCGCCGACCTCAACCCGATGCTCAGAGGATGGTATGGCTATTTCAAGCATGCCCAAGGGCGCGTCTTTCAGACATTGGACGCGCTGATCCGACGACGATTGCGGGCGCTCCTGCGCAAACAGGAGAAACGTCCGGGCTTCGGCCGGTGCTATGCCGACCATTGCCGCTGGCCAAATGCATTCTTCGCTGCCGTGCATTCTTCGCTGCCGCTGGGCTTTTCACGATGGTCGAAGCCCGACGGCAGGCGAGCCAATCTCGATGAGAAACCACCAACTGGAGAGCCGTGTGCGGGAAAACCGCACGCACGGTTCGGAGGGAGGGGAGAGCGAGAGCCCTTTCCTACCCCTATCCGCTTGGGTGCGCCACGGCCGATGGATTCCCGCCTGCGCGGGAATGGCGGGCTGTGCCGTCGAATCAAGTTGACGGGCTACCCGGCTGTTGGCGAGGACAACTGATCCAGGATGGCGCAGGGCGCGACGTGCCGGGGAGTCATACCCCATTCCGGTTATTGGCGCATATCATTATTGCGGAGTAGGGTGATGGGCGATGCAAAACGATTCTCTGCCGCCGGACGGATTGCGCTGCCCGCCGGAGCATGAAAAAACAGGGAGAAAGCTCCAAAAAGGCTTGATATGATCCAAGCCAACGCCCGGAAGCTGTCCGGGGCAACTTCCCGTTATTCGCCACAAATCCTGCATCCCAACCCGCCTCGCGTTCCCCGGATCCCACCTTCTTTTCATCCGGGCGACACGACGCTTCCCTGTTTTTTATTTTTGCTTTGGGAGGGCGCTATGCGTGCCTTATTGTTGATTCTGTTTGCGTTGTTTGCGCTGCCGGCCCGGGCCGGGAACTTTACGGACAACGGTGACGGCACCGTCACCGACACGCGCACGGGTCTGGTCTGGATGCGCTGTGCGCTGGGGCAGACATGGAGCGGAACGGCCTGCACGGGGACGGCTGCGGCCTACTCGTGGGATCAGGCCGCTTCGCTGACGCTCACCTACGCCGGCCGCAGCGACTGGCGTTTGCCGTGGGTACGCGAGTTGCACAGCATCGTCGATTACACCACCTTCAGTCCCGCCATCGACGGCGGCGCGTTTCCGGCAACACCGAGTTCGTATTTCTGGTCGGAGTCTCCCAATATTTACTTTTTTTGCTACGCGTGGTCTGTAGATTTTTACAGTGGCGGCGACTCCTACAGCCGCGAACGTTGCGGCGACACCACGCGCGGCCATGTTCGTCTCGTGCGCAGAGAACAGTATTCTGCCCTTTTGGACGATACGCGCCCGACGGGCGACTACGTCGATCATGGCGACGGCACGGCGACGCATACGCCGACCGGGCTGACCTGGATGCGCTGCGCGCTGGGGCAGGCGTGGAACGGCACCACCTGCACGGGGGCGACAAGCACTTATACCTGGGATCAGGCCAAGGCTTTGACGCAGACCTACGCCGGCCACAGCGACTGGCGCTTGCCCGATCTCCCGGAACTGCGCAGCCTGGTCGATTACCTGAAAACGCCGAGACCGGCTATCAACGACAGCCTGTTTCCGGCGACACCGGATTCGGGGTTCTGGTCGGGTTCGCCCATCGCCGGCTATTCGGATCTTGCGTGGTACGTGAATTTCTACTTTGGCGGCACCGGCAGCGGCTTACGCTCCTCCTACGATTACGCGCTCAGCGTTCGTCTCGTGCGTAGTGGACAACAGCCCGGCTCGCCGCCCGGCCAGCCGACGATCACTTCGATCACCGCCGGCAGCGGCAGGGCGACGATCCATTTCACTCCCCCGGCCAACACCGGCGGTTCGCCGATTACCGGCTATACGGCAAGCTGCGCGGCCAGCGGCCAAACAACGCGCACGGCAACGGGCAGCGGCTCGCCGCTGACCGTGAGAAACCTAATCGGCGGCGTGGCTTATCAATGCGCCGTCGCCGCGACGAATAGCGGCGGATCGACCGGCGCCGTCTCGGCGGCGGTGCCGGTGACGCCGGCGCCGGGCAAGAAGGGGGGCATTTCGTCGATCCTGATGTTGCTGCTCGATTGATCGGCTCGGATGTCATGGGATCCGGGGGAGCGGCGCAAACCGCCTCGCCCCCGGATGGTTTGGCCTGCTTCGCTGCGGTAACAACGGCGGGGTGCCAATACCAGGCCATTGTTGCAGGCGGGGGAAAACCCGGAGATCTGCCAGAACTCCAGAGAGCCGATACCGTGCCGGGAAACCATAAGTGACTAATCGCGCTCGCCACGCTCCAGCAATTGTTCCCGCAAGGTGCGCGCCGCCGGTTTTAGCGGGGTGCGGCTTGCCGTCCACCCCGGCTGCACGGGCGGGGTGAGGGCGCGAAAGCGCGTCGCCAGCCAGGCGAAGGCGCGATAGAGTGCCGGGCGGGTGTAAAGTTCACCGCGCAGGCGGATGAGCAGGTCGGGGATCGGTATTTTCACCGGACAGACTTCTCAGCAGGCGCCGCACAGGGTGAACGCGGTCGGCAGCGCGTGCGTCGCGGCGAGACCGATCAGGTGCGGCGAGACGATTTCGCCGATCGGGCCGGGGTAGGTGGTGCCGTAGGCGTGACCGCCGATGCGCGTATACACCGGGCAGCGAGCGTAGCCCGGATGGAATGCAATGGAATCCGGGGACGGCGTATCAACCCGCCTCGGGGCCCCGGATTGACATCCGGGCTACGGGGTCGCGGGGCGGTGAGACATAACGGAGGGATGGGGGATGGTGCTTTACCGGCGGAATCGGGTGGCGGGGGGGACGTATTTCTTTACGGTGACGCTGGCCGACCGGGGGTCGCTGGTGTTGACGGAACAGGTGGACGTGTTGCGCGGCGTGGTTCGGCGGGTGCGGGCGGCGCGGCCGTTCGAGATCGTGGCGATGGTGGTGTTGCCGGAACATTTGCATGCGATTTGGACTTTGCCGGAGGGCGATGCGGATTATTCCGGGCGTTGGCGGGCGATCAAGGCGGGGTTTACGCATGATCTGGTCGGGCGCGGTGTGCCGCTGGCGCGTAACGGGAAAGGCGAATACGACTTGTGGCAACGGCGATTTTGGGAACATACCGTGCGTGACGAAACCGACCTCGCCCGGCATGTGGAGTACATCCACTTCAACCCGGTGAAACACGGGTGGGTGGAGCGGGTGAAAGATTGGCCGTGGTCGTCGTTTCACCGCTATGTGCGCCTGGGGTGGGTGGATGAGGATTGGGGCGGTGCAGCCCCCGATTGCGCTGCGCTGCATCCGGGCTACGGTGGCGAAGGAGAGGCGTAGGGGACGGCGTATCAACCCACATCGCGGCCCCGGATTGACATCCGGGCTACGGGATTCGGTTCGGGGTGGGATTAACGGGGTGAAGGCGATGAAAATGCGGAATATCGGGCGAGCGGTTCTTGTTTTGGCGGCGTTCGGGACGGCGGGTTGGGTCGGTGCCGTCGAATACGCCTACGACAACCTGAACCGGCTGACTTGGGTCAAATACTCGTCGGGCGCGCAAATCAACTATGTGTACGACGCGGCGGGGAATTTGACCTATCGATCGCAAATTGCCGCGCCGGCGACGCCGCCCGGCGCACCGACGCTGAACGGCATCACGCCCGGCCCCGGCCGGGTCACGCTGAACTTTACCGCGCCGGTTAACACCGGCGGTTCGCCGATCGCCGGCTATACCGCGACCTGCACGGCGAACGGCCAGCCGACGCGCACGGCGAGCGGCACGGCTTCGCCGCTGACCGTGACCGGATTGACGGGAAATGTGTCGTACAGTTGTTCGCTCACGGCGACCAACGGCGGAGGGGCGACCAGCGTCGCGTCGGCCACGCTGCCGGTGACGCCGGCACCGGCGAAGAAGGGCGGGCTTTCAGCGATTTTGATGTTGCTGCTCGATTGATGGCGGACGGTGGAATGTGGTTAATCCGGCGGGCGCCGAGTTTCAAGCCGCTTCGTCGGCGTGCTAAGGAGCGGGTAGAGTAGTATTGGCGCAAGCGTGGGCTACGTCGCTTCCAGCGTCAGAATGACCTGCCCCTCGCCGACCGTGTCGCCCGCCGCGACGTGCAACGCCAGCACCCGACCGGCCGCCGGGGTCGGGATGTCGAGCGCGACCTTGCCGGTTTCGAGCACGATGATCGTGTCGTCTCGTTCTACCGTATCGCCGGGCAGCACCAGCACGTCGTCGACGACGACTTCGCCGCTGCCGCAGTTGCCGCAGCTCGACCAGCATTCGGGGAATTTCGGGACGCGCACTTCGGTGATTTTGCCCATCACGAAACAAACCGGCCGCTCAAAGACAAGCTTCGATGTCTTTGGCGATGGCCTCGGGCGGCGTGGCGGGCGCGTAACGCTGGGTGACCCGACCCTCGCGATCGACCAGGAATTTGGTGAAGTTCCATTTGATGCCTTCGCTGCCGAGCAGGCCGCGCGCGGATGTTTTCAGGTACTGGAAGAGGGGGTGAGCGCCGTCGCCGTTGACCTCGATCTTGGCGAACATCGGGAAGCTCACCCCGTAGTTTAGCTGGCAGAACGTCGCGATTTCATCGGCCGCACCGGGTTCCTGCGCGCCAAACTGGTTGCACGGGAAGCCGAGAACGACCAGGCCGCGATCCCGGTAATTCCGGTAGAGCGCTTCCAGCCCGGCGAATTGCGGCGTGAAGCCGCACTGGCTGGCGGTGTTGACGATGAGCATGACCTTGCCGGCGTAGTCGGCCAGGGGTTGCGCCTCGCCCTGCAAGCGTTCGGCGCTGAATCCGTGGATGGGGGCGGTCATGTTTATCTCCCGGAGGCTGGGTTGGAGAGCGAGGTTCAGGTCGATTGCTTGATCGCCAGCACCGCCTGGTTGCGCAACGTGCGCAACAAGGACAGCTCCGTTTCCGGGATGACGATCTGGCCGGCGTGTTCGCAGTCGGCGTAAATCATCGCCATCGGGTTGCCTTTGAGGCAGAGCGGGAAGATGACGAAAGTCCCCGCCGCCACGCCTTTGCGGAACCACTCGGGAATGCGCCCGACGATTTTCGCATCGTTGGTGTCGCTAATCAGGATATCTACCCCCTTGGACAGCGCGACATGGAAAATGTCCGGCGTAAACGCCAGCGGGAAATTGAATCGCTTGGCGATCTCGTTGGCCTCCTGGCCGAAACCGAAACGCCCGACCATCGTGTTGCTGCGGCCGTCGCGTATGCACAGGATCACCCGGCCGAAGCTTTTGGCGCGGAACATCGTTTCCAGGATGATGCGCAGCACGTCGTTGAGCTTGAAGTCGCCGACCAGCGTGTTGCTGATGTCCTGGATGCCGGCCATCAGGATGGCTTCGGCGGCAGCTTCGGTGACCGGTGCGGCGTCCGCCACGTCGGAGCTGGCCGCGATGCCGGCCGCGCCCTCGGGCACCGTATCGGACAGCACGGTGCCGGAGAGATTGTCGTCGGCCGCCCGCGTGGCTTCTTGGGCGGGCGCTTCGTCCCGGCCCGCGCTCCAAGTCCCGATCTGTCGGCCGAAGGCGGTTTGCTGGAGATTGAGGTTGATGATCCTGGCGAACTGGCTGACCTCCTCGAAGGATTTCTCCATCGTGGCGCGCATGTCCTTTTCGCTCAACGCCACGCTGTCGCCAAAACGTGCCGTCATTTTGTGCAGCTCCTTCTCCCTGTCCGCGGGCGCCGCATCGGCGATCACTTTGCACAGCTCGTTCGAGAATGCCGACAGGACGCAAAGACGCTCGTCGGCGCCGGCCGGCTTGCGCACGTTGCCGGCCGGTATGCCGCGCATGCTGTTGATGAGCAGTTTGGGGAAGCCCCAGGTGCGGGCGATGCCGATTCCCAGATCTTCGTAGGAGATGCCCAGCACCTGGAAAGCCGCCGACTGTTCGCTACCGTGCTTCTGCTCGACGATGCGCGCGATCTGCTCGCTTTCGTCGGGAAAGTAGTACTGGCTCAACAGGCGGCCGAGATTGTGGAACATGGCGCAGATGAAAGCCTGCTCCACGTCTCTTTGCGCGGTCTTGGCGCCGATCTCCTTGGCCAGGATGCCGGCCAGGTTGGCGCGCAGGAACTCGCCTTTCAGGAAATTGGCGTTGCCCTTGTCTTGCAGGTGGTCGAAGAGCATGACGGTAATCGCGATGTTGCGCACCGCGTCGAAGCCGAGCACGACGACGGCGCGCGAAACCGTGCTGATGTTGCCGCCGCCGGCCTGCCGGTAAAAGGCCGAATTGACCAGACGCAATATCTTGTTGGTCAGCGAGAAGTCTTTCAGGATGCAGTTCGAGAGTTCGGAAATGCTCTGGTTTTCCGACGCGGTCAGCCGGTTGATCGCACCGACCGATTCGGACAGCGCGGGAAAATCGCTCTTGTGCCGCATGCGGCGCAGCAGAAAGTCTATCGTGCTCTGTTTGGCGTCGGCCGGGCCGGCGAGCTGTTCGGGTTCCAGATAGTTGTCGAACGCTTCGCGCATCTGCGTCGCCGTCGCGTAACGTTTTTCGGGATCGCGTTCCAGCGCCTTGTAGAGGACGGCGGCAATACGGTCGTCGAGCGCCACGCCGCCATCGTCGGGGAGGCGGATATCCTCGTTGGCGATGCGCTGCATCGCGCCGGAAATATCGCCGCCGCCGACCGCCCGTTTGCCGGCCAGCAACTCGAAAAATATCAGGCCGGCGGAAAATATGTCGCTGCGCTCGCTGCTCGTCTGCCGGACGATGGTTTCGGGCGCCATGTAAGCGGGGGTGCCGCAAAATGCCGGATTGTCTCCGCTCTGCCCCTCGATGCGCGCGGCGATGCCGAAATCCATGACGCGCGGCATGCCGTCCGCGTCGATCAGGATGTTGTTCGGCTTCAGGTCGCGGTGGATGATTCCCGCCGCGTGCGCGTGGGCGACCGCATCGAGGATCGGATGCATGATCGCGATCGCCTTGACCGGTGTCAGCGCCCCGCTTGTTTTCAGAAACTCGGCGAGGTTCTTGCCCGGTACGTATTCAAAGACCAGGTAGAGATCGCCCTGCTCCTCGCCCGCCTCGAAAATGGGAACGATATTCGTGTGCCGCAGTTGGCTGACCACGCGCGCTTCGGCGAGCAACTGCTGGTTTTTTTGCGGGTCGCTGCCGGAGAAGTGCAGCGTCTTGATCGCCACTTCCCGCTGCAACTGCGGATCGCGCGCCAGATAAACGACGCTCTGCGCCCCGCGCCCCAGCTCGCGAACAATCTCGAAACGCCCGACACGCTTGACCATGACCGCTCATCATTTATGGGATGGCGCCATTCTAAGCAATTCTGCGGGAGGGAAAGCCAGAAATCGCGGACGCTTGAGCCGTTGTGCGTGGCGGCACAACGGCTTGAGGATTACGCCACATCAGTTTGAACCGCACCCGGCCGGACAGGCGAGGTTGAAACTTCAATACGCTTCACATTTTCTGCCCAGGTTGCAGTTCATGTTGTTTCCCGGACGGTCCGGAGGAGTTTGAGAGACAACGGCCGATGGCGGTTTGGCTGTCGCGTCGGCGCTTGCGGGCGCCGAAAGCGCTGCAGAAACAGGCAAGGGCGCCTGGCGCGCCGTGGGGGGGCTTTTTGCGTTGTCGGTCGTGCCGCCGCCGTAGCGCTTGATGTGGGCGCGCGCCAGGCCGGCGTAGCGGCCGGCAGGATATTGCTCAAGATAAGCCTCGAAGCCTTCCGCGTTGCCGGCAGCCTTGGCTTCTTCCCAGAATTTGTCTTCTCCCGCCTGTTGCTGGTTTGCCGGCGCGGCCTGGATGGCGGCCTGGCCGGCCTTGAAGACGAAAGTGCCGGAAAGCAGACCCTCGGCCCACGGCTGCTGACGGTTGTTGGTGGCGCTGCGGACATCGTCGGCCAGCCGCCCGACCAGGTCGTTCAGCGTCAGCCCGGGCGTCTCGATGTGTCGCAGCAGCGCCGTCGTGAACTCGCCATTGCGCCCGTTGCCGTCGCTGGCGGTCTTGCCGGGGCGGGCGGCGTAGATGATCTGCGTGCCTTCGCCGGCGATCTCCTGCATGCTCGCCAGACCCAGCGACTTGGTGGCGCGCGTCCGCGAAACCAGCTTGAACGGATTGTCGCGGCAGGCGTCGAGCATCAGGATATTGGTGCGCGTGCGCGATTCTTCCATCATTTTCAGCAGGTCGTCCATCGGCAGCGCGTCGTCCTTCACATCGTCCTCGTCCTCCAGCCTGGCGTCGATCGGCACCATGTAGTTCACGCCGCCGACCATCACGCCGTGCCCGGCGTAATACGCCAACGCCACATCGCCGGGGCGCAGCGCATCGCGGAACTCGCGCAGCGCCTTGCGCATCGCGCGCTTGTCGAGGTCAAGGCCGAGAACGACCTTGTTGAAACCGAGTTCGCGCAGTTTTCGGGAAATGTCCGTCGCGTCATTGGCCGGGTTGCTCAAGGGCTGGCCGCTCTTGTAATGCGCGTTGCCGATGACGAGCGCCACCCGGTTGGCGTTTTCGGTCGCGGCGTTCGCCGCCACGGCGCTGCCGGGAGCAACCCACGCGCCGAGAAAGAACAACAGGCCAAACAGCGCGGCAAGCCGGTTTTTCAGGGAGTTCATCGCTACCTCTGCTTTCGGTGGATTCGGAGAAAGTGGTCAGGCAAAATTCTACGCCTGTTTCAGACGGGCAGGCCGTCGCGTTGAACGTTGCCGTTGTTGTAGCGCTTTGTTTCGTTGGGTGAGATATTCGTATCTCTCAAGAAACACCACCCAAGTAACTGATCCCACATAATGTACTCAAGCGGGGTTTTCGCTGGCGACGGGTTTCATGCCCATTTTTTCGGCGCGCTGAGCCAGTTGCCGCAGCACCCGTTCGCGGTAGCGCTCCTCATAGTGATCTTGCCCCTGATCGGTGTATTCCTCGCCCTTGGTGAGCATGGTGTAGATCAGGCGCGCCAGTCTGTGCGCCGCTGCGGTCACGGCTTTGGGTTTATCCATGCGCGCACACATCCGGCGGAAGTACGCGCCCAACGCCGATTTGCTGCTGCGAAGTGCCGTTGCGGCCAATCTCAAGGCTTGGGCCGCGCGGTTGGCGACGCGCTTGGTCTTGCCGCTCATCACCTTGCCGCCGGTAATCTTGGTGCCGGGGCAAAGGCTCGGCCAACTCGTGAAGTGGCCGGCCGTGGCAAAGCGTGACATGTCCGCCCCGGTCTCGCTGACGACTGCTAATGCGGTGGTCGCGTCGATGCCGTCGATACGCGTAAGATCCACCCCGCACATCCTGAACAACTGCGTGCGCAAATCGAACTTCGGTGCGTTACGGGCTCGCCCGTGCTTCTTGCCCTTGGCCGGTTCCCCGTCATGAGTTTGCAGGCTTTGCATCTGTTGCCCGATCTCCCGGTCGCATTCGGCCAATTGCGTGCCGATGAAGTCGAACATGGCCAGCGCCTGCTTGAGCGCAAACAGATGCTCGGCGCGCCAATTGCTTTGCAGGCTCTCGGCGATTTCGCCCCGGCTGGCTCGTATGCGCGCGTTCTTCATCGCGGCCAGCACCTGACCGTCTCGCTCGCCGGCGACGATGGTGCGCAGTATTTTCTGCCCCGTCTCACCCGCCACGCCGGAGATGACGTTGGTGAGTCGGATATTCGTCTGCGTGAGGGCATTTTGCATGTGCTGCACGTGTCGCCCTTGGGATTTCAGGAGCATTCCGCGCTGGCGCCACAGCGAGCGCAACGCGCACACCGCATTCGCCGGGCGAAACGCCCCTTGAAGCGGGCCGCAGGTCATGAGTTGCTGCAACCACTGGCAGTCCAGCACATCGGATTTCCGGCCCGGGACGTTCTTGACGTGGCGCACATTGACCAGCAGCACGGTGAAGCCGCGCGACTCCAGCAGTTCGAACAAGGGTATCCAGTACACGCCCGTGGATTCCCATGGCGACGGTATCCACGCCGCAAGCCTTGAGCCAGTCGGCCAAGGCATGGAGATCGGCCGTAAAGCTGGGAAACTCCCGCACCGGTTCGTCATCCCGGCCAGGCGGTACGGCGACATAGCGGGAAGCGTTGCCGATGTCGATTCCGGCGGCGTTAGGGTGGGTGATCGTCAGGGCGGATCGGGACTTGCCCGGTTTTAGGGGGAAACTGCGATTGCGTTGTGCCATGGCTTGCTCCATCATCCAGTTCGGAATGTGGCGCCACATCGGGTACGTCGTCTAGCCCACTCTCTCAAACGGGATAGCGTCGCGGCGGCTGTGAACCGCCGTGCCGATTCACCAATGTCGATGACGTTACCCATGACCACGCTAACCCGCGGGCAATATGCACCATTGCTACATCGGTCTTCCGCAGCGCCGCATTCCACTTTGCCACAGCGGAGGCGCGCAGTGTTTCTTCGGCGCGATTTGCGGCATAGAGCCGATTACTACGCTAACCTGTTGAATTTCCGTCATTCCCGCGCAGGCGGGAATCCGGCTCGTCTATCAAGATAGGTTTTTTTAACGGCTTGATTAGATGAACGAATCTGGATTCCCGCCTGCGCGGGAATGACGGAGGACGGTTAGAACAAATTTACCGTGCTATTACTTTGGTAAGGGATTGACTCCCGCCGTTCTCCTGCCGTAGAGTCAGGCGAAATAGTTCCGCGATGCCTGCAGGGGCTTGATGCCCGATGCCAAGTGGAAAAAACAGGGAGAAAAGCCGACAATCGGCTTGACATGAACCGCAGCCAGACCCCCCTCTTGCCGAGCCTTTCCAGCATGACCGCCGGGGCGAATCGCTCCCCTTGCAGGAGCGGCCTTGGTCGCGATGGGTCGCGGTTATGCGGAAACGCCCATCGCGGCTCCTACAGGCGGTTTCGCGGTTTTTATGAAATATCCGGGTTGGCAGAAAGGAAAGCATCATGCAATGGACGGACGTTATCAACGCCCCATGTTTGCGCGACTTGCCCTACAAAATCGAACTGAACCGCTGGGGAAACATCGAAATGAGCCCGGCCTCGAACAAACAGGGCGTTTACCAATCGCGATTGTCCGTTTTGTTGTCGAAAACCATGCCTGTAGGCGAAGTCATCAGCGAATGCTCCGTGCAAACGCCGGAAGGCGTCAAAGTCCCCGATGTGGCATGGTGCTTCACCGAATTCTTGCAGCGGCATGGTTTCGAGACGCCTTACAGCGAAGCGCCGGAGTTATGCGTAGAGATACTTTCCCCAGCGAACAGCCAATGGGAAATGCTGGAAAAATACAAATTTATCTGGCGGCCGGCGCGCTTGAAGCGTGGCTCGTCAGCGAAGAAGGCAAAATCGCTTTTTACGACCGGTGCGGGCAAATCGCACAATCGTCGTTCAATGTCGGCGCCGACGATTTGATCGCCGGCTTACGGTTGTAAGGGATTAATTGAACGGCGGTTTCAAGTCCGAAGTGCGACAAGTTGATGATGACGCTTAAAGAAGTCGAAGGGCTCGGGCATAAACAGTTCGGCGGGGCACTTCCGGTCGAGGCTCTTGCGCGGACGGGTGTCT
>JACQYA010000040.1 GCA_016208425.1 Betaproteobacteria bacterium | reverse complement strand
GCGTTGGCCGGGGTGCTGAGCACGACGTTGAAGGTCTCGGTCGGCTCGGCGACGGTGTCGTTGGTGATCGGCACGGTGACGGTCTGCGCCGTCGTGCCCGGCGCGAAGGTCAGCGTGCCGCCCGTCGTGGTGTAGTCGCCCGGCTGGTGCGCGCTGGCGTCGCCGGTGTTGTAGGCGACCGTGACGGTCTGCCCGGAGGCGGCGGACAGGGTGACGGTGAACACGGCGACGCCGGCGTTTTCATGGACGGTGACGTCGTTCACCGCCAGCGTCGGCGGTAAAGGCGGCTCGGTGCCCGGCGGCTCGGTGCCCGGCGGCTGCGTCACCGGCGGCTGCGTGACCGGCGGCTCTGTCACCGGCGGCTGCGTCACCGGCGGCTGCGTCACCGGCGGCTGCGTGACCGGCGGCTGCGTCACCGGCGGCTGCGTGACCGGCGGCTGCGTGACCGGCGGCTGCGTCACCGGCGGCTGCGTGACCGGCGGCTCTGTCACCGGCGGCTCTGTCACCGGCGGCTCTGTCGGAGCCGGTGTTGTGCTTGGTTCGGGCGTCGCGACGGGCAATGCGCCGCCGCCGAAATCGCCGAGGACGTTACCGGATGCCGCGTCGAACTGGAAACTTAACGGCGAAACTTCCTCTACGATCCGCAACAGGCGGACGAAGGTCGGGCCGCCGCCGGCACCGCCGGCTGCACCACCGGCCGCCGGCGCATCCGCCTCTAGCAGGGCGTCGAGGCTGCCGCCCTGATTGATGGCCTTGATGACCTTGCTGAGCTCACCACCAGAGGCCAACAGGGCTGCATCGGTGGTGTTCGGCTTGACCGGCGCGGCGACTTCCGCGTCGACGGTCAACCGCTCGTTGTCGCGTACGACGAGCGGAGCGCCATCGAGCGTGACCAGTTCGACCCTCCCGCCCTGGGCGGCGATGACAACCTCGCCTTCATGGATTTGACTATCTACGCGAAGTGCGCGGAGAACGCCGTCTTTACCCTTTGCATATGCGGAACCCTGGCAGGAGCAAACGCGCGCGATAGGATTGTTGTCAGCCATGATAGTTCCCCGTTACACAATAGAATGCTTGCACATTACCCCACAGATCAACAGCCGGATACTGTACAAAGGTACGATAGGGTGGTCAGGAGCCGCCTTGGTGGCACACCGCCCCACGGTCATAGCTGACTGCGTGTTTCACCGATAGGGGGACACGATGAAACTGGGGGGTTACCGGGGCTGGCGCAGACTTGCATGTAGCTCTGTTGGTGCAACGCACTACAAGCTTGGCAATAGCTGTTTGCCGACCAGGAAATGGATGCGGTCGTCAGTTCCGTTTTGGCTGCGTCGTGCCTGTGGTTTTGGGTTCGCGTGCAAGTATCTGTCCCTTTGTCCAACCGGAAGACAGACGCTGTGCTTCGGACTTTTCCGCCGACAATAGCTGGTTTTCCAGCAGTGCCCGGTTCTCGGCGCACATATCGTTGCCGACATCTCCGGCCAAGTTTGACCATGCGTAAGCGAGGATTTTGTCTTTCGGGACACCTTGACCTTTGTAGTACAAAGTCACGAGGTTGCCCTGAGCGAGCGCGTGGCCTTGCGCGGCGGCTTTCTGAAGCCACGCGGCGGACATTTTGTCGTCCCTCGGCACGCCGTCTCCGTTGCCATATATCACTCCGAGGTTGCTTTGAGCGGGCGCGTACCCTTGTTTGGCCGCTTTCTGATACCACTCTATGGCCTTCGCCGCGTCCTTGGGCACGCCTTCGCCGTTGCTGTACATCACGCCAAGCGCGCTCTGGGCGGGGGCGTAGCTCTGGTCGGCCGCCATCCGGTACCACTGCGCGGCCTTTGCCGCATCCATCGGCACGCCTTCGCCCTTGCTGAACTTCGCACCAAGGTTGTACTGGCCCGCAGCGTAACCTTGAACAGCGGCCTTCTCGTACCACTCCACGGCTTTCGCGGCATCTTTGGCGACACCTTCGCCCTTGGCATACTTCACACCAAGGTTATACTGGCCGGGCGCATACCCTTGCAGGGCGGCATTCTGATATAGCTCTACGGCCTTGGCAGCGTCCTTGGGAACACCCTCCCCCTTGTCGTACATCCCGCCGAGGTTGCTCTGGGCTGCCGCCAAGCCTTGTGCCGCCGCTTTTTGGAACCACTCTGCGGCCTTGGCCGCGTCTTTGGGTGCTCCTTCGCCGTTGTAGTACATCTCTCCGAGGAGGTTCTGGGCTGCGGCAAAACCTTGTGCCGCCGCTTTCTGAAGCCATTCCACCGACTTAATGGCGTCTTTGGGCACGCCTTCGCCATTTTTGTATCTCGCCCCAAGATGGTATTGCCCGCCCGCGTTACCCCGTTCGGCAGATCTTTGATACCACTCCAGAGCCTTCACGCCATCCTTGGGCACGCCTTCGCCTTTCTGGTAGTGATCCCCGAGGATGTACTGCGCTTCGGCGTCGCCTTGTTCCGCTCTTTTTTGCAGCGCAGAAAACTCCTGCTCCGGCGATAGCTTTACGGATTTTGGCGCGGCCGACGGCTTCTGCGAACTTCTTTCACACCCGCCTATAAAAGGCGTAGCCGCCAGGGCGAACGAAACAAAGGCGATGGTTGTACGACGGCTAAATAGCACTTGGATTCCCCCTGAAGTGATTCGGCTTAGCGTTTGCTGTCGATTCCGTTGATGTGCAGCGAAAGCTGCAAGCGGTCGCGTGCGCCGAGTTTCTCCAGCATGGCGCTGACATGCGATTTGACGGTGCGCTCGGTGATGTCGAGCTGGCGGGCGATTTCCTTGTTGCTGGCGCCTTGCGCGAGCGCCAGGGCAACCTCCTGTTCGCGCGCGGTGAGCGTGCGGCGCCAGGCGGCATGCTCGTCGGTCGAAACCGGAAGAAGGCGGGCGGTCGCGGCCAGCAAGCGCTGCATCAGCGCTTGCCCGACCCACACGCCGCCGCTGTCGACGACGCCCGCGATCTGGCGCAACACCTGCGGCGCCGCGTGACCGTTGCAGTAGCCGACCGCGCCTGCGCCCAGAGCCGCCATCGCGCCGTCCTCGCTCGGTTCGTCGGCGAGAACGATCAACGGACGCCCGGCAAGCGCCTTGCCCAAACCGCGCACCTGTTCGTCGCCCGATTGCCCTTCGGGCAACAAGACCCATAGCAGGCCGGGCTCGGTGGGGACACGATCAAGCCGCCCGGCGATCAGGTCGGGAAACGCTTTTTGCCAGTTGTCCCGCTGGCGAGCATCATTGGATAGGAAGATATGCTTCATGATCAGCGCTCGGTAAAGGCCACTGCCTTGGCACGCAACACGGGTTTCAACAAGTAAGAAAGCACGCTTTTCTTGCCTGTGACGATATCCACCTCCGCGACCATGCCGGGAATGATCGGAAGATTGTCGCCAAGCGACGTTTTTGTGGTGCGGACCCGCACAGTGTAGAAGGCGTTTCCCTTCTCATCAACCACCGTGTCGGCGCCGATATGTTCCAGCTTGCCGTCCAGACCACCGTAAATCGAATAGTCGTAAGCGGTAAATTTGACGACGACTTTTTGGCCTGGGCCGAGGAAGGCGATATCGCGCGGCTGAACGCGCGCTTCAAGCACCAGCGTATCTTCCAGAGGCACGATCTCAACAACGTCCTTGCCGGGCTGCACCACGCCCCCGACGGTATTGATGAGCAACCGCTTGACCGTGCCCTTCACCGGCGACCGCATCACGGAACGGGTGACCTTATCCTCCAGCCCGACACCGCCTTCGGTCAAGCTGTTTAACCTGGCCATCGTTTCGCCCAACTCCTTTCCGGCTTCGTTGCGAAAGACAAAGCCCACTTCGTCGATCTTGCGGCTGGCTTCGGCAATCGACGCCTGGATGCGCGGGATCTGCGCCGAGGTCATCTCGCGTTCGCCGCGAAAACGGGCGACATCGCGTTCCAAGCGCAACAGCTCGACTTCGGAGACCGCTCCCGATCCGGCCAGCGGCTTGGTCACGGAAAGCTCCTTGACCGAATAGTCGTAGGCTTTCGACGCCTGCTCGTACTTGGCGCGCACTTCGACCAGCTCCTGCTGGCGTTGCGCCATCTGTTGCCGTGAGATGGACACCTGGTTGGCGTGCTCGATGCGGCGCGATTCAAACAGGCGGCGCTCTTCTTCGACCGTCTTCGGATCTTCTTTCGCCAGTTCGGCGGGCACCGCGAAGTCCGTATTTTCGGCCAGCGCCTTCAAGCGCGCCGCCTTGGCCACCAAAGCGACCTGCTGCACCCGGCTCTCGCGCACCGACGAGGCAAAGCGCGTTTGGTCGATGCGCAGCAATATCTGATCGGGATTTACCACGTCGCCTTCGCGCACCAGAATTTCTTCGACGACGCCCCCGTCCAGGCTCTGTATTACCTGCAGCTGGCGCGACGGGATAACCTTGCCTTCGCCGCGCGTCACCTCGTCGACCTGACTCAGGGCAGCCCAGGCGACGAATGCGACGAAGACAAATCCGATCGCCTTTACCAGCACCTTGGCGCGCAGCGGCTCCTGCTGCAGGATGGCGTAATCCGAGTCGGCCAGAAAACCCCGGTGTTCGTCGGCCTTATCGGCGTCGGGCAGCCGGTTCAAGGCGGGATCGGCCGAAGGCTGTACGCGCAGACGCGCCATTTCGAGCCAGGCCAGCACGCGGCGTATCGCCGAGAACACGGGTGACGCCATCACGACGCCCTCCCCACGCGACCCGACTGCAAGGCCTGCACCACCTCGTCGCGCGGCCCGTCGGCGACGATCCGCCCGTCGTCCACCACGATGATCCGGGTCGCCAGTTCGATCAGGCTGGTACGGTGCGTGACGATCACCATTGTTTTGTTCGCCGCGAAACGCTTCAGGCGATCCTTGAACCCGTGCTCGGTCGTAAAGTCCATCGCGCTGGTCGGCTCGTCGAAGAACAGCACCGGCGGATCCATCAGGACGGCGCGGGCGATGGCCACTTCCTGGCGCTGCCCGCCGGAGAGCGATTCTCCCCGTTCGCCGATCAACATGTCGAAACCTTTCGGATGGCGGTTGACGAACTGCGTCAACCCCGCGACTTCGGCGGCGGCGATGATCGCCGAATCATCGGCATAGGGCGCCCCGATCGAGATATTCTCGCGCAGCGTCCCGTAAAACAGGGTCGCGTCCTGGCCGACAAAACCGACATTGCGCCGCAGATCGGCGGGATCGAGCTGGCGCAGATCGACGCCGTCGAAACGCACGACGCCGCTGCTCGGCTGATACAGCCCGAGCATCAGCTTTTGCAGCGTGGTTTTTCCCGATCCGGTACGCCCGATGATGACCACGTGATCGCCGGGCGCGACGAGCAGGGAAACGTTCTGCAACGCCGGCTCGCCCTGCCCCGGATAGCTGAACGAAACGTTGCGGAACTCGATCTTGCCTTTCAGGATCGGCCGGTGAATGAAGGCGGCGTTGGCCGGGCGCTCGACCTCTTGCGCCATCATCCCATCCAGAGTGGACAAGGCCATGCCCGCGTTCTGGTACTGCATGAGCAGCGCGACCGCTTGCGAAAGCGGCCCCATCGCGCGCGCGCCGAGCATGGTGACGGCAATCATCCCGCCCATGGTCAGCATGCGTTCCTGAATCAGATAAACCCCGGCGACGATCAGCAGCACGTTGACGATTTGCGTAATCACCGCCGTGCTGTTGGTGACGGATGCGGACAGCAAACGTGTTTCCGCGTTGGTGCGCGCCAAAAAAGCTGTCGTGCGCTCCCATTTGTTCTGCACCGCGCCCTCGGCGCCCTGCGTCTTGATCGTTTCCAGCGCCGTCAGGCTTTCGATCAGCGAGGCGTTGCGCAAGGCCGAAGCGCGATAAGTCGTCTCGGTGAGCACCATCATCTTCTTCTGGATGATCGCGGCGTAGATCAAGCCGACCACCAACCCGACAACGGGTATCAGCACGAGAGGCCACGAAATCCAGGCCATCGCCAGCAAAAAAATCAGCACGAACGGGAAATCGATCAGCGCCGTCACCGTCGCCGAGGCGATGAAGTCCCTGACCGACTCGAAAGAGCGGAGCGTCAAGGCAAAAGACCCGACAGACGCGGGGCGGGCTTCCATCCGCATGCCCAGCACGCGCTCCATAATCATGGCCGACAGCTTGACATCGATACGCGCGCTGGCCAGATCGATGAAGCGGCCGCGCAACAAACGCAGGGTGAAGTCCATGCCGATCATCAGTATGACGCCCAAAGCCAGCACCCACAGCGTCTCGATGGCGTTATTGGGCACCACCCGGTCATAGACATTCATCGAGAACAGCGGGGTGACCAGGGCAAACAGGTTAATCAGCAGCGCCGCGCCGATCACGTCGCGATACAAGGGCCACTGTTCGATCATCGCCCCCCAGAACCAGTGGCGGTCGACCACCTTGCGCACTTCCGGCGTCCGCGCATCGAGGTTGAAGCGCGGACGGGCGAACAGGGCGACGCCGATATAGCGTTCGTTGAGTTCCTTCAGGGTAAGCGTCACCTTGCCCTGCCCGGTTTCCGGGAAGAGGACGCGCGCCGCGTCCCTGGATCTGTTCCAGCGCAGCAAAACGCACGCCTGATCGCCTTTGAGCAACAAAATGACCGGCAACAGGGCGCTGTCGATACTCTCCAGCGACCGGCGGACGATCTTGCTGGACAGGCCGGCGCGCGCTGCCGCCCGGGCGAAAAGCGAAGGGGTGAGGCACCCGCCTTCGAGCGGCAAGCCGGCCGACAGCGCGGCCTGGGTGCTCGGCCGCCCGTGCAGCCGGGTCAGTTCGACGAGGCAGGCGAGCAGGGGGTCGTGATGCAGCTGATCCTCGCGCAACCCGGCAACAAAATCGTTGTCCTTTGCGCTGTCCTTTGCGCGATCCCTCGCGTTGTCGCCCCTTACGCTGCGGGAAGGCTGGGTGCTTTGATCGGATGTGCTCACGGGAGAGTCGGTATCAATCACGAAAAAGGTTGGCTCCGGTATCGCATCGGGGGCGACCGGCGCTTGCCCGATTGCAGCGAGCAATCGTATACGCATTTCTGTGGCGGCGAAACGTTTCTGCGTACCATTCTGCGTAAAGGATATCCCACGCTTCCGCAATGTTGCACTGCGATAAGCTAGAATTCCGCTTCCTGCAAGCCTCCAGGAATTGCCCATGACCGCCCGCCTGCGCGAAATCCCCTACAACTACACGTCGTTTTCGGATCGAGAGATCGTCATTCGCCTGCTCGGCGCCGAGCGTTGGGCCGTTCTCGACGAATTGCGCGGCGAGCGTGTCACCGGCCGTTCGGCACGCATGCTCTACGAGGTGCTGGGCGACATCTGGGTGGTGCAGCGCAACCCGTATCTGGAGGACGATCTGCTCGCCAACCGCGAGCGGCGCGACGCGCTGGTACAGGCACTGCGTCACCGCCTCGGGGAAATCGAAAAACGCCGCCAGGGCAACGACAAGGTGTCGGAATTGATCGGAGCGGCGCACATCGCCGTCAGCCGCTTCGAGCGCCATTTCGAGGACACCGCCCGGCTGCGCGCCAAAGTCAGGCGAACCTTGCTCAAGCATACGCGGCGCGACAATATCGCCTTCGACGGCCTGACCCGCGTCTCGCACGTCACCGACGCGACCGACTGGCGTATCGAAACCCCCTTCGTCGTGCTCACCCCGGACAGCGAGGAAGAGATCGCACCGCTGGTGCGCGGCTGCATCGAACTCGGGCTGACCATCGTCCCGCGCGGCGGCGGCACCGGGTATACCGGAGGCGCGGTGCCGCTGACCCCGCTGTCTGCCGTCATCAACACCGAAAAGTTGATCGCTGTCGGCGCGGTCGAAGAAACCCTGCTTCCCGGCTGCGACCGACCGTACTCAACCATTCGTACCGGCGCCGGCGTCGTCACGGCGCGCGTCTCGGAAGCTGCCTCGGCAGTCGGCCGGGTATTCGCGGTCGATCCGACATCCGCCGAAGCCTCGTGCGTCGGCGGCAACGTTGCGATGAACGCCGGCGGCAAAAAGGCCGTGCTGTGGGGCACCGCGCTCGACAACCTGGCGTGGTGGAAGATGGTCGACCCCAGCGGCCACCTCATGGAAATCACCCGTATCGGCCACAACTTCGGGAAAATCCACGAGCAGGACGTGGCGCGTTTCGAGATTCGCCGTTTTCGGGGCGACGGCAAAGCGCTGTTCGGCGAACCGGAAATTCTTGAAATCCCAGGCCAGCAGTTCCGCAAGGTCGGCCTCGGCAAGGATGTGACCGACAAATTCCTGGCCGGACTGCCCGGTGTTCAGAAAGAGGGCACCGACGGACTGATCGTCGCTGCACGCTGGGTGCTGCACAAGATGCCGCCGCACACGCGGACAGTCTGCCTGGAATTTTTCGGCCAGGTTCGGGAAGCGGTGCCGGCCATTGTCGAAATCACCAACTACTTCAAACCGGGCGGCGCCGGTCATCGGGCTGGCGTGTTGCTTGCCGGCCTCGAACACCTTGACGAACGTTACGTCCGCGCCGTCGGTTACGCCACCAAGGCCAAACGCAAAGGGGAAAACTCGGGACGCCCGAAGATGGTGCTGGTCGGCGACATCGTCGGCGAAGACGGAACGGCGGTCATGGCCGCCGCGTCCGAAGTCGTTCGCATGTGCAATCTGCGCGGCGCGGAAGGGTTTGTCGCAGTCGATGCCGACACGCGCAAGAAATTCTGGCTCGACCGCTCGCGCACCGCCGCCATTTCCCGCCACACCAACGCGTTCAAGCTCAACGAAGATGTGGTCATCCCGCTGCCGCGCATGGGCGAATACTGCGACGGGATCGAGCGGATCAATATCGAGCTGTCGATCCGCAACAAGCTGGCACTGTGCGACCACCTCGCCGACTTCCTGCGCGGCGAGCCGAAGAATTTGCCGCTGCATCGCGGCGACAGCAATCTCGACAACGAGGTGCTGATCGGCGACCGCCGCCAGGCCGCGCTGGACGCGATTTCCATCGTGCACAACCGCTGGCAGTGGTTGCTCGACCATCTTGACCTGCCGCTGGCACAAGCCGAAGCACAGTTCGCCGCCTTCGGTATCGAAGCCGGCACGCTGTCCAACAAAGCGGCGATTTCTGCCAAGAATTCTGCTACGGATATCGCCACGCCCCCCCCCGCGAATCCCACGCTTTTCCACCGCGTGCAGGATTATTCGGTGCGCGTTTCGTGGAAAACAGAGCTTTGGCCGCAACTGGAAACGATCTTCGACGGCAACGTCTACCGCCCCGTTCTCGACCGCATCGGGGCGATTCACGCCGAAACGTTGCGCGGACGGATTTTCGTCGCCCTGCACATGCACGCCGGCGACGGCAACGTGCACACCAACATTCCGGTCAATTCGGACAACTATGAAATGCTGCAAACGGCGAACGTTGCGGTGGCGCGCATCATGTCGCTGGCTCGTTCCCTGGACGGCGTCGTTTCCGGCGAGCACGGCATCGGCATCACCAAGCTGGAATTCCTGACCGAAGCGGAAATCCAGCCTTTCCGGGACTACAAGGCCAGGGTCGACCCCGAGGGTCATTTCAACAAGGGCAAGCTGCTGCCGGGCGGCGATCTGGAAAACGCCTATACGCCCTCCTTCTCGCTGCTGGGCACCGAATCGCTGATTATGGAGCAGTCCGAAATCGGCAATATCTCGGCGTTGGTCAAGGACTGTCTACGCTGCGGAAAGTGCAAGCCTGTCTGTTCGACGCACGTCCCGCGCGCCAACCTGCTTTATTCGCCGCGCAACAAAATCCTCGCCACCTCGCTGCTGATCGAGGCCTTCCTTTACGAAGAGCAGACTCGCAGGGGCATCTCGCTAAGGCATTTCGACGAGTTCAACGATGTCGCCGACCACTGCACGGTCTGCCATAAATGCGTGAAGCCCTGCCCGGTCGATATCGACTTCGGCGACGTGTCGATCAGGATGCGCAATTTCCTGCGCGAACAGGGCAAGAAGAAATTTGTTCCGGCCAAAGCCGCCGCGATGGCCTTCCTGACCATGAAAGACCCGGCGACGATCAAGCTGGTGCGCAAAACCATGATCGGGTGGGGCTATGCGGGGCAACGGCTGGGCTACCGGATCGCCCGGGCGTTCGGCGCGATCCAGAGCCAGACCCGGCAACCCCCGGCGACGCTCGGGCGGCCGTCGATCCCGTCGCAGATCATCCATTTCATCAACAAACCGATGCCCGGAGGGCTGCCGGGGCGCACCTCGCGCGCCCTGCTGGACATCGAAGACGACAAGGTCGTGCCGGTCATCCGCGATCCGCGGAAGGTGGGCGCCGAGGGCTACGACGGCGATGCCGTCTTCTATTTTCCCGGCTGCGGGTCGGAGCGGCTGTTCTCGCAGGTCGGCCTGGCGACGCAGGCGATGCTTTATGAAATCGGCGCGCAGACGGTGTTGCCGCCGGGTTACCTGTGTTGCGGCTACCCGCAGACCGCCGCCGGCGAGGCCGATCAGGGATTGAAAATCACCACCGACAATCGCGTGCTATTCCATCGCGTGGCCAATACGCTGAACTATCTCGACATCAAGACGGTGATCGTTTCCTGCGGCACTTGCATGGATCAACTGCTGAAGTACCAGTTCGACAAGATCTTTCCCGGCTGTCGCCTGCTCGACATCCATGAATATCTGCTCGAAAAGGGTGTCAAACTCGAAGGCGTCGAAGGCGTACGCTACCTGTACCACGAACCTTGCCATGCGCCGATGCAGACCGCGCAAGGCATCAAGGTGGTCAACGAACTGATGGGCCAGCCGGTCGATCTTTCGGATCGCTGCTGCGGCGAATCGGGGACGCTGGCGGTAACGCGCCCCGATGTCTCGACGCAGGTACGCTTCCGCAAACAGGAGGAAATCGAAGCCGGCGCCCGCAAACTGCGCGCCGACGGGTTCAAGGGGCAGGTGAAAGTACTGACCTCCTGCCCCTCGTGCCTGCAAGGGCTTTCCCGCTACAACGACGACGCCGGGACACGGGCGGATTATGCGGTCGTCGAGATGGCGCGGCACCTGCTGGGCGAAAACTGGATGGAAGCCTATGTCGGAAAGGCCAATAACGGGGGGGTCGAACGGGTTCTTCTATAACACGGTATCGCGGCGACGGAATGCGCGAGGTATACACGATGAAATTCCTCGGGAATGAGTGTATCGTTACCCGTTCCCGAGCAGGCTTCATGCCGTCCGGCACCGCACCGGTCACGGATAGTCACAGTCAACGGCATGGGGTACGGGAATGGCCGATCCAGGGAGCAGACCATGCGTATCCGAACATTCATCTTTGCGGCATCGGCCGTGGTGGCGCTGCTTTTTTTCGGCGGCAGTTATTGGACGGTAGGCCGGATATTCGACAGCGCCGTCAAGGAAAACGCGCGGCAGGCCTCGGACGGTGTGGCGCGCGTCACCTTCGCGACGATGTACGAGCTGATGAGCACCGGCTGGCGGCGCCCTCAGGCCGAATCTTTTCTCAGCGCCACGCGCGAAGCTTCGCGCGGTTCGGCGCAATCGATCCAGATCTACCGCAGCGAACTGGTGATCGACCGCTTTGGCGAGATCGATCAACCGCCGCTCGACGACGAACTTACCCTGGCGATCAAAGAGGGGCGACCGCGCCATTCGGATGTGGACGGATCGATCCGCCATATCTACCCGCTGGTGGCCGAAGAAAAATGTTTGCGTTGCCACAGGAACGCCGCGGTCGGCAGCACGCTTGGCGCCATCGAAGTGCGCCAGGAGCTTGCGCCGCTGCTGGCACAGGCGCGCCGCGAGCTGGTTGTCGCGCTCTCCGCTTTCTTGCCGCTGGCTTTGCTCTTCGCCGCCGTTGGCGTGTGGGTGGTAAGCCACCGCCTGGAGCGCTCGGTGCGCACCGTCAGCAAGCACTTCGACGAAGTGAACTCGATCAGCGATTTGCGCCATATCTCGCTGACCCGGCACGATCTGGGTTTCGTCGAGTTCAACGGCCTGCTCGTCGCGCTCGACGGTTTGGTGGACAAACTGCGCGGCATTGCCGTCGACAAAGACCTCCTGAAGTTCGAGATCGGCCTGCTCGAAAAATTCATCATCACATCCGATGTTGTCAAGGACTGGCGCGAGTACGTCGGCCAGTTGCTGGTCGAGATCAATCGCATCATGACTGCCCATGTGCTGTTTTCGGTGTTCAAGATCGACGATGAGCTGTTCGACCTCGAAGTTTTCTGGCACTACCCGCCGACCCCAGAAACGCGGGAAATGATCGAGAAGTACATCCGTAGCGCGCTGGCGGCGCATTCGCATTTCAGCGAATTTACGACTTGCACCATGCATCACAATATCGTGCTGCACGACGGTGGCGAGATCCGTCTTTCCGAGCACGAGGTCGATTTGCGCGTGAAGTCTTTCTTTGTCGAGCTGCCGAAAATCGGCGGTATCGTCGGTATCGGCGTCCATTCCAGCGCGCTTGACGATGAAACCCGGCACCTGGTGATGGATAGCGTGTTATCGACTTTGCTCAACGTTGTCGGCTCGGTCAAGGCCATCTACAAATATACGCACGATCTCGAATACTACGCGACGCGCGACCCTTTGACCGACCTCTTCAACCAGCGCGTTTTCTGGGAGCTGATCGGCTACGAAATCGTGCGCGCGCAACGCCAGGAGTACTCATTCGGGCTGTTGCTGATCGACCTCGACCACTTCAAGCTGATTAACGACAACTACGGCCACCCGACCGGCGATCGCTACCTGCAGCAGTTTGCGCGAACGGTACAGCACGCTTTGCGCGGCGGCGACATCTTCGCCCGTTACGGCGGCGACGAGTTCGTCGTCCTCCTGCCCGATGCCGACCTGGAAGTGACGGCGACCATCGCCCAGCGCGTTCTCGAGGCGACCAGCACGATGGTTCTGGACGATGATGATCGGCATATTCACGGCACCGGATCGATCGGGTTGGCCATCTACCCCGACCATGCCGACAACGCCAAGGATCTCTTTCTTTTTGCCGACAACATGATGTACCGGGCCAAGGCAGCCGGCCGCGACCGCCTGGTCATGCCGACGCCGGACGATGTGGTCAACGTCTTCCGCGACATCTCGCAAAAAAGCGTCATGATTCTCGACGCTATCGAGCAACGGCGGGTGACGCCTTACTTTCAGCCGATTCTGGACGTGCAAACGCGGCGTATCGTCGGTTACGAAGTGCTGTCGCGCATCGAGATCGGCGATTCGGTCGTGCGCGCCGAAGAGTTCGTCGAAATTGCCGAGAAGATGGGCGTCATCCATCGCCTCGACACGCTGGTTATCGAGCTGGCGCTCAACAGCTTGCGGGAACAGGGGCACGACGAGGGCTACATCTTCATCAACCTGTCGCCGCGCGCCCTGATTCTCAACGAGTTCGCCAAAAACGTCCGCCGTATCGTCGCCGATAGCGGGGTTTCGCCGGAGCGCATCGTCTTTGAGATCACCGAACGCGACACGGTGAAAAGCATGGGGCTGCTCGAACGCTTTCTCGCCGACCTCAAGCTGGAGGGGTTCAAGCTGGCCATCGACGATTTCGGTTCCGGCTTCTCGTCGTTCCACTACCTGCGGCGCTTTCCCATCGACTTCCTGAAGATCGAGGGTGAGTTCATCGGCAGCATGCTGACCAGTTCCAAGGATCGGGCTTTCGTGCACAGCATCCGTTCGCTGGCGCTGGAACTCGGGATCACGATGGTGGCGGAGTATGTCGAAACGCAGGAGGTGCTCGAAGAGCTGGGCGTCCTCGGCATACATCTGGCGCAGGGCTACTATGTCGGACGGCCGTCGCGCGAGATCCTTCCCGCGGACTGGTCGCCAGCTCCCGATAAAGCCGGTTCGCCTTGATGGGGCGGCATCCGCCCATGACGGATGCACAGCCGGTATCCCCCGCGCTTCCGATCGCGCCCGGTTGCCGGTGACGCCGGGTTTAGCCGGCGGTTTTCGGCTATCATTGCGCCTCGGCTTTCACGAGAGGTACGTATGTCCGGTTTAGATCCGACAACCCAGATCCCAAGCGAAATCAAGCTCCACCAGAAGTCCCGCGTTCTGGAGCTGACCTATCCTAGCGGCGAGCATTTCGAGCTTGCTTGCGAGTTTTTGCGCGTTTTCACGCCCTCCGCCGAAGCGCGCGGACACGGGCCGGGACAGGAAACGCTTCAGGTCGGCAAACGCGATGTTGCTATCGAGCGCTTGGAACCCGTAGGCAACTATGCGGTTCAACCGGTATTTTCCGACGGTCACGATACGGGCATCTATTCGTGGGATCTGCTCTATAACTTGGCGGTTCATCGCGACGAGCTCTGGCAGGCCTACCTGGACAAGCTGTCGGCCACCGGCGCGAGCAGGGATACCGCTGCGGCGCCATTCTCGCCAGGGCCGCAAGGGGGCTGTGGCGCTCACTGAGCCCAAACGAACAAACTTCGATCAAACAAGATGAACGAAAACAGCACAACCCGGAACGCCACCAACGGCACCTCCACCACGCATTTCGGCTTTGAAGAAGTCGCGGAAGAGGCAAAAGCACAGCGTGTCGCCGATGTCTTCGACTCGGTGGCGCAACGCTACGACCTGATGAACGACGTCATGTCGGGCGGCATGCACCGTCTCTGGAAGATGTTCACGATCGCCAAAAGCGGTGCGCGCGAAGGCTCGCGCGTGCTCGACGTGGCGGGCGGCACCGGAGATCTGTCGCTCGCTTTCGCCAGGCGCGTCGGCCGTAGCGGTCAGGTCTGGCTGACCGACATCAACAACGCGATGCTCACGCGCGGCCGCGACCGTCTCTGCGACAAAGGCTTCATGATGCCGGCCGCGCAATGCGACGCCGAGAAGCTGCCCTTCCCGGACGACTATTTCGATTGTGTGACCGTCGCCTTCGGCCTGCGCAACATGACCCGCAAGGAGGTCGCGCTGGCCGAGATGCAGCGCGTGTTGCGGCCGGGCGGACGGCTGCTGGTTCTGGAGTTTTCGCAAATTTGGAAACCCCTTGCGCCGCTCTACGATTTCTACTCGTTCAAGGTAATCCCGAGGATCGGCCAGATCATCACCCGGGACGAGGCCAGCTACCGCTACTTGGCCGAGTCGATCCGCGTGCATCCCGACCAGGAGACATTGAAGGCGATGATGGAACATGCCGGGTTGGAAAAGGTCGAATATTTTAATCTCACGCTCGGTGTGGTTGCGCTGCACCGTGGTTTCAAATTCTAGGAGGCTGGATCTATGAAAAGATTTCTCTTGACATTGGCGGTTGGTGTGCTGTCGTTGGGGCTAACGCTGGGCGATGCCGAAGCCAAGCGCTTGGGCGGCGGAAAATCGAGCGGCGTGCAACGCGAGTCGGTGACGCAAAAGCAGGCGGCGACGCCGGCACCGAATAACGCGGCGGCGGCACCGGCGCCCGCCGCCCCGAAGCGCAACTGGATGGGGCCGCTCGCCGGTCTGGCCGCCGGCTTGGGTATCGCCGCGCTGCTCTCGCATTTCGGCATGGGCGAAGGGCTGGCCAACTTCCTGCTGGTCGGATTGCTGGTCGTCGCGGGGGTGTTTGCCTTCAAGTTCCTGTTCCGGCGCAAGGAAACGTCGATGCAGCCGCCCGACGCGATGCGCTACGCCGGCGTCGGTGGGCCGGGCATGGCGCCGCCGATGTCCGACCCGGGGCTTTCTTCCGGCGCAACGCCGGCGGCGCCCGTCGCACAAGCGGCGCCGCAGGTTCCGGCCGGGTTCGACACCGACGGGTTCCTGCGCGTCGCCAAGCTCAATTTCGTTCGCTTGCAGGCGTCCAACGACGCGAGAAACCTGGACGACATCCGCGAATTCGTCAGCCCGGAGATGTTTGCCGAAATCAAGCTACAGATAGATGAGCGTGGCGCAACAGAACAGCATACGGACGTCGTGACATTGAACGCGGATCTGCTCGAAGTCGTCACCGAAGGTAGCCATCATCTGGCCAGCGTCCGCTTCGGCGGCATGATCCGCGAAGACGCGGGTTCGGCGGCGACACCTTTTAGCGAAGTCTGGAACCTTTCCAAACCGGTTGACGGCAACAAGGGCTGGACAATAGTGGGTATCCAGCAACTGGGCTGAAAGTTCCCATGCCGGGGATACTTGCGGGAAGCGCAGTTCATTTCGTCAATCGCCTGCTGGCCCGGGAAAACTGGGCGCGTGTTCGGCTGACGCCCTTCGCCGGCCAAACGCTTTGCGTCGTCGCGGGTGCTGTGACGGTTCCGGTATCTGTTGCCGGCAGCGGGTTGTTGGCCGGAAGCGACGGTGCGTCGCCGGCGGCGGTGACGGTTGTCTTGCCGCCCGACTGGCCTTTGCGCGCCATCACCGACCGCGCTTCGATCTTCGGTCTGGCGCGCATCTCGGGTGCCGTCGACTTCGCGGAAGCGCTGGGTTTTGTCATGCGCAACCTGCGCTGGGACATCGAAAGCGATCTTGCCGGGCTGATCGGTGACGTGGCGGCTTACCGCGTCGTCCGCGAAAGCCGGCGCCTCGCCGCCTGGCATCGCGAGATGGCGAAACGCTTGTCGCTCAACGTGGTGGAATATCTCGTCGAGGAGAAGCCCGCCATTGCGCGCCGCCCGGATCTTGAAGGGTTTTACGCGGCGGTCGATGCGCTTCGCGAAGACTGCGCCAGACTTGAAAGGCGGCTGCAACAAGCCGGACAGCGCTAACGTTGCGCTGAACGTTGTTCCGGCATCGGACAGAAAAAAGGCAGCCGGGTGGCTGCCTTTTTTCCGCGCTTATCTTCCGCGCAAACTCAATGCCGGGCGCGCAACTTTTTGAGTGCTTGCAGTTGCGCCACCGCCTGCGCCAGCTCGGCCTCGGCCGAGGCGTAGCCGACATCCGAAGAGCGATCCTTCAGCGCCTCCTCGGCACGACGCTTGGCTTCCAGCGCCTTCGCCTCATCCAGGTCGTGCGCGCGGATCGCTGTGTCCGCCAGCATCGTAATCAGGTTGGGCTGGACTTCCAGCATGCCGCCGGATACGTAAACCAGCTCGTACTCGTCGCTGTCCGGCACTTTCAGGCGCACGGTACCGGGTTTGATGCGGGTGAGCAGCGGCGTGTGGCGCGGGTAAATGCCCAGCTCGCCGGCTTCGCCCGGAAACACCGCGAAATCCGTTTCTCCGGAGAAAATCAGCTCCTCGGCGCTGACGACGTCAACATGAACTCTGATCGACATGGTTAGTTTCCTCTGCTGAGTCGCGTCTCGCGCCTGCTTCGGCGCGGACACGACGACCGCCATTAAAGCGTCTTGGCCTTCTCGAACACTTCCTCGATCCCGCCGACCATGTAGAAGGCCTGCTCGGGGATGCTGTCGCATTCGCCGTCGCAAATCATCCTGAAGCCCTTGATGGTGTCCTTGAGCGTCACGTACTTGCCGGGCGAACCGGTAAACACTTCGGCCACATGGAACGGCTGCGACAGGAAGCGCTGGATCTTGCGCGCGCGGTACACCGACAGCTTGTCTTCCGGCGACAGTTCGTCCATGCCCAGAATCGCGATGATGTCGCGCAGTTCCTTGTAGCGCTGTAGCGTCATCTGCACGGCGCGGGCGACGTTGTAGTGCTCTTCGCCGACGACCTGCGGGTCGAGCTGGCGCGAGGTGGAATCGAGCGGATCGACGGCCGGGTAGATACCCAGCGAGGCGATGTCACGCGACAGCACGACGGTCGAATCCAGGTGCAGGAAGGTGGTGGCCGGCGACGGATCGGTCAAGTCATCGGCAGGCACATACACGGCCTGGATCGAGGTGATCGAGCCGACCTTGGTCGAGGTGATGCGCTCTTGCAGGCGGCCCATTTCCTCGGCCAGCGTCGGCTGGTAACCGACGGCGGAAGGCATCCGGCCGAGCAGTGCGGACACTTCGGTACCGGCCAGCGTGTAGCGGTAGATGTTGTCGACGAAGAACAGGATGTCGCGGCCGTCGTCGCGGAAACGCTCGGCCATGGTCAGACCGGTCAGCGCGACGCGCAAACGGTTGCCCGGCGGCTCGTTCATCTGGCCGAAGACCATCGAGACCTTGTCGAGAACGTTGGAGTCCTTCATCTCGTGGTAGAAGTCGTTGCCTTCGCGCGTCCGCTCGCCGACACCGGCAAACACGGACAGGCCGGAGTGCTGCTTGGCGATGTTGTTGATGAGTTCCATCATGTTCACCGTCTTGCCCACACCGGCGCCGCCGAACAGGCCGACTTTGCCGCCTTTGGCGAACGGGCAGACGAGGTCGATCACCTTGATGCCGGTTTCGAGCAGGTCGACCGACGGAGACAGCTCGTCGAACTTCGGCGCCGGCTGGTGGATGGCGCGACGCTCCTCGGTCGGAATCGGCCCCGCCTCGTCGATCGGGCGGCCGAGCACGTCCATGATGCGGCCCAGCGTGGCCTCGCCGACCGGCACGGAAATGCCCTTGCCGGTGTTGTTGACCTTCATGCCGCGGCGCAAGCCGTCGGAGGAACCCATGGCGATCGTGCGCACGACGCCGTCGCCGAGCTGCTGCTGCACCTCAAACGTCAGTGCGGCTTCGCACATGGACGATTCTTCGGCCTTGTCGAGCAGCAACGCATCGTAGACCTTGGGCATCGCATCGCGCGGGAACTGGATGTCCACCACGGCGCCGATACACTGAACAATGTTTCCTTGACTCATCGTCGTATCCCCAATCAATAAACTGTAGTTCGCGCGATAACCGGTCAGACAGCCGCTGCGCCGCTGACGATTTCCGAAAGCTCTTTGGTAATCGCTGCCTGGCGCGCCTTGTTGTAGACCAGTTTCAGCTCGCCGATCACGTTCTTGGCGTTGTCGGATGCCGACTTCATGGCCACCATGCGCGCGCTCTGCTCGGACGCCATGTTTTCGGCAAGCGCCTGATAGATCATCGCTTCGACGTAGCGCACCAGCAGATCGTCGATCACCGTCTTGGCGTCAGGCTCGTAAATGTAGTCCCAGCGGTTGCCTTCGCTCCCCATCATTTCGCCGGATAGCGGCAAGAGCTGATCGATCACCGGCTCCTGTTTCATCGTATTGATGAACCGGGTGTAGCTGATGTAGAGCACGTCGATCTCGCCCTTCATGTAGGCGTCCAGCTGCACCTTGACGGGGCCGATCAACCTTTCCAGGTGCGGCGTATCGCCCAGCCCGACAACGTGCGACACGACGCTGGCGCCGGCGCGTTGCAGGAAGCCGAAACCCTTGTTACCGATGGCCGTGGCCTGAAATTTCTTGCCTTCTGCCTGCCACGCCTTCATCTTGCCGAACACCAGACGCAGCACGTTGCTGTTCAGGCCGCCGCACAAGCCCTTGTCGGACGTCACCGCGATCAGCCCGACGCTCTTGACCTCGTCGCGCTTGACGAGGAAGGGGTGGCGATAGTCGGTCAGGGCGTGCGAAAGATTGCCGGCGACGCGGCGGATCTTCTCGCCATAGGGGCGGGCGAACCGCATCCGCTCCTGCGCCTTGCGCATCTTGGATGCGGCCACCATCTCCATGGCCTTGGTGATCTTGCGCGTATTCTCAACGCTCTTGATCTTGTTACGGATTTCCTTGCCGCTAGGCATGGCGCGCTCCTCGACCGATCAGGCCAACGTGGCCTTGAACTCCTCGATCGCCCCGGTGAGCTTCTGCTCAGCGTCGGCGTCGAGATCCCTGCTCGTCTCGATCTTGCCGACGAGATCGGCGTACTTCTGTTTGACGAAGCCGTGCATTTGCTTTTCCGTCTCCAGCGCCCTCTTCACCTCAACATCGTCGAACAAGCCCTTGTTGACCGCGTGCAGGGTAATCGCCATTTCGGCAACGGACAGCGGGGAATACTGCGGCTGCTTCATCAGCTCGGTCACCAGGCGGCCGCGGTCGAGCTGCTTGCGCGTGGCCTCGTCGAGGTCGGACGCAAACTGCGCGAAGGCCGCCAGCTCGCGATACTGCGCGAGCGCCAGACGGACGCCGCCGCCCAGCTTCTTGATGACTTTGGTCTGCGCCGCGCCACCGACGCGCGATACGGAAACGCCGGCGTTCATGGCCGGGCGGACACCGGCGTTGAAGAGGTCGGTTTCCAGGAAGATCTGGCCGTCGGTAATCGAAATCACGTTGGTCGGAACGAAAGCGGAAACGTCGCCGGCCTGCGTCTCGATCACCGGCAGCGCGGTCAGCGAACCGGTCTTGCCCTTGATTTCGCCGTTGGTGAAACGCTCGACCCACGCTTCCGAAACACGAGCGGCGCGTTCGAGCAGGCGGGAATGCAGATAGAACACGTCGCCCGGATAGGCTTCGCGGCCCGGCGGTCGGCGCAACAGCAACGACACCTGGCGGTAGGCCCAGGCCTGCTTGGTCAGGTCGTCGTAAATAATCAGCGCGTCCTGCCCGCGGTCGCGGAAGTATTCGCCCATCGTGCAGCCGGAATACGGCGCGATGAATTGCAGCGCCGCGGACTCGGCGGCGGTGGCGGCGACGACGATGGTGTAGCCCATCGCGCCATTTTCTTCCAGCTTGCGCACCACGTTGGCGACGGTCGAAGCCTTCTGGCCGACCGCCACGTAGATGCACAGCATGTCCTGACCCTTCTGGTTGATGATCGTGTCGATCGCCACCGCCGTCTTGCCGGTCTGCCGGTCGCCGATAATCAGCTCGCGCTGGCCGCGACCGATCGGCACCATCGCGTCGATCGACTTCAGGCCGGACTGCACCGGCTGCGACACCGATTTGCGCCAGATCACGCCCGGCGCGACTTTTTCGATCTTGTCGGTCAGCTTGTTGCCGATCGGGCCTTTGCCGTCGATCGGTTGCCCCAGGGAGTTGACCACGCGGCCGAGCAGTTCCGGTCCCACCGGAACTTCGAGAATGCGGCCGGTCGTCTTGACCGTATCGCCCTCGGAGATGTGCTCGTATTCGCCCAGCACCACGGCGCCGACCGAATCGCGCTCCAGGTTCAGCGCCATGCCGAAGGTGTTGCCGGGAAACTCCAGCATTTCGCCCTGCATGACATCGGTCAGGCCGTGGATGCGGCAGATGCCGTCGGTCACCGATACGACGGTGCCCTGGGTGCGCAGATCGGCGCTGATCTTGAGGTTCTCGATCTTGCTCTTGATCAGTTCGCTGATTTCGGAAGGATTCAACTGCATGGAAATTCTCCTAGTTCTTGAGCGCCAACCCCATGCTCTCGAGCTTTCCGCGCACGGAAGTATCGAGAACCTGGTCGCCAACCACAATCTTGACGCCGCCGATCAGGGATTGATCGACGACCACTTCGGCATTGAGCCGGGTCTTGAAGCGCGCTTCGAGGTCTGCGACGAGATCCGCGCGCTGCTTATCGTCAAGCGGGAAAGCACTATGGATCGTGGCTTCCGCAACCCCTTCCTCGGCACCCTTGAGCGCCTCGAAGGTCTCCGCGATTTCGGGGAGCACGGAAAGCCGCTCGTTTTTGGCGAGGATGTCGATCAGATTGGCTTCGGCACCATCCACCGCCTGCCCGGCCAGCGACTTGAAGAGCTCGCTCTTCTGCGCGGCGGACAACTGGGGGTTGCCGATGCAGCGGCGCATCTGGGCATCCCCGGCGATAGCGGATAGCAACGACAACCGCTCAGACCAGGCCGCCAGCGCCTTGTTTTCCCGCGCGATGCGGAAAACCGCTTCGGCGTAGGGGCGCGCGATGGTGACGAGTTCGGCCATGGGTTTACAGTTCCTGCTTGAGCGCGGCCAGCATTTCGGCGTGCGCCTTGGCGTCGACTTCGCGCTTCAGGATGCGCTCGGCGCCGGCGACAGCAAGTTCGGCCACCCGCTCGCGCAAGGCCGCGCGCGCGCGCTCGACTTCTTGGTCGATCTCGGCCTTGGCGGCGGCGACGACCTTGTCGGCCTCGACTTTTGCCGCCAGCTTGGCTTCCTCGATCAATTGTGCGCCGCGCTTGTCGGCGCCGGAAATGACTTCGGCCGCCTTTTCCTTGGCCTCGCGCATGGCGTCGGCGGAACGCTTGCCGGCGAGTTCCAGCTCATGCTTGCCGCGCTCGCCGGCGGCCAGGCCGTCGGCGATCAGTTTTTGGCGATCGGCTTTCATCGTGATCCAGATGAACACGCCAAACCAGATCGCTTGGCCAATCAACGTTGCGTTGATGTCCACGCTAACCTCCTGTTAAGAGTTGATCCGAAGGAGGAAAAATCAACCCTTGACGACGGCGATGAAGGGGTTGGCAAAGAGCAGGAAGAGCGCGATACCGACGCCAATCATGGTCACCGCGTCGAGCAGGCCGGCGACGATGAACATTTTGACCTGGAGGGTCGGAATCATTTCCGGCTGACGGGCCGCGCCTTCGAGGAAACGGCCACCGAGAATGCCGAAACCGATAGCGGTGCCGAGGGCGCCGGCACCGATCAGGATGGCGACGGCGATGGCGGTGTTACCAAGCAACAGTGACAGAGCGGCTTCCATGAGTTTCTCCTAGTTAAACTTGCTGAATGCGTTAATTGAAAGGTGCGTAATGTGAATCGAAAAGGTTTCCCGCGCGCCGGCCGTCCAGCCGTGCCTCAGCCGTGGGACTCGCTGGCCATCGACATATACACGATGGTCAGCATCATGAACACGAAAGCCTGTAAGGTGATAATCAGTATGTGGAACAGCGCCCACGGCAAGGCCAGCGGCAACTGCCAGACACCGAGCAGGGCGATCAGGATGAACACCATCTCGCCGGCGTACATGTTGCCGAACAGACGCAGCGACAGCGAAATCGGCTTGGCGATATCCTCGATCACGCGGAACAGCAGATTGACCGGCGCCAGCTTGGCGCCGAACGGAACGGTGAAGACTTCATGCATGAAACCGTTCGCGCCTTTGACCTTGAAGTTCATCGCGATCATGATGACAAAAACGGTCAGCGACATGCCGAAAGTCAGGTTCGGATCGGTCGTCGGCACCGCCTTGAAATAATGTACGCCCGCCGCGCCCAGACCGAGCGGCAAAAAGTCGACCGGGATCAAGTCCATCGCGTTCATCGCGAACACCCAGATGAAGATGGTGATCGCCAGCGGCGTGACCAGCGCGCTCTTGCCGTGGTACGTATCCTTGACCTGCTGGTCGACAAAAGAAAGCACCATCTCGACCAGGTTTTGCCAGCCGGCCGGTACGCCGCTGGTGGCCTTGCTGGCCAGTATGGCCATGCCGAGAAAAACGATCAGGCCGAGAATTCCCGACACCAGCAAGGTATCGAGGTGAACAGTCCAGAACCCGTGACCGACCTTGAGGTTGGTCAGGTGGTGGCTGATATACGCACTTGTGGTCAGTGCCTCGCCAGAAGCCATTTTTCCCCCAATCCGACTAGCGCTGCGCGAGCAGCGCAATCCAATAGACAGCAATCGTTGCGGCGTAAGCCAAAAACAGCGGCAAAGCCGCCAACTGACCATAGCTCTTGAACACCAGGGCGAAGAGCAGAAAAGTTACCGCCAATTTGTAGCCTTCGCCGGCCACCTGGGCGCGAAACGCCTTTTTGGGGTCGCGGCGTGCGCTTTCACCCCCATCCGATGCGTGCAGCGCCCGCCACGCATAGGCGCCACCGCCCAACACGCCTATACCGCCCCCGATAAATGCCGAGACCGCCGCATGCAAACCTTGCGCCGCCCCCGCTACCACACCGGCAACAATGGCGACGACAACCTGCCGGACAAGTACCCACCGCACCTGAGGATGCACGGCGCCCCTCTCTAAAACCAGCGAATGATAACAGGGTCTTATATAAGAGTCAAACGCGGTCGCAAAAAAACCGGCACACCCCCGTCCGGCATGTCTTCGGTGTAGTATTAAACACTTCTAAAGAAACCTGTTTGTTGCGTCGCATCAATGCCGCAAGCGTTGCAAGATACCTTCGAGCTGATCCAGGTCGCCGAAGCCGATGTGCACCTTGCCGGCGCCTTTCCGGTTGGCTTGAATCTCGACCGGCGCACCGAGAAGATCGGCCAGCTCCTCCTGCAAACGCAGCACATCGCGGTCTTCTTTTTTTGCCTCGCTCTCTTTCGGGGGCTTCAGCGCGTGTTGTGCCAGGCGCTCCGTATCGCGCACCGACAGCCCTTTATGCACCACCCGTTGGGCCAACTGGATCTGCAGCGCGCCCGACAAAGGCAGCAGCGCGCGCGCGTGCCCCATATCGATCTGGCTGCGCATCAGCAGTTCCTGCACCGGCGGGGCAAGTTGCAAAAGGCGCAGCAGATTGGAAGCGGCGGGCCGCGAGCGGCCTACCGCATCGGCCGCCTGCTGGTGCGTCATCGAAAATTCGTCGACCAGCCGTTGCAGGCCGAGCGCCTCTTCCAGCGGGTTGAGGTTCTCGCGCTGGATGTTTTCGATCAATGCCATCGCCAGAGCCGCTTCGTCGGGGATATCGCGAATCAGCGTCGGCACTTCGCCCAGGCCGGCCATTTGCGCGGCGCGCCAGCGGCGTTCGCCGGCGATGATCTCGTATTTGTCGTCGCCCACCGGCCGCACGAGAATGGGCTGCATCAGCCCCTGCACCCGTATCGACGCGGCGAGCTCTTCGAGCGAAGCGCTGTCCATCTGGGTGCGCGGCTGATACTTGCCGGGTTGCAGGTTGCCGACCGGCAAAGAGCGCTGCTGCTCCCGGTTCTGCATTTCATTCCCGGCGAGCAGCGCGTCGAGGCCGCGACCGAGTCCTTTCAGTTTCATGCGGTTGCTCCCTGTGCGGCACCGTCGCCGGAAAGGCCGGAAAGGTCTGGCCCGACAATGCGGCCCAGCATTTCCTGCGCCAGCGACAGATAGGCCTGCGCGCCCTTGGAAGAGGGATCGAAAGCGATAACGGGCTTCCCGTACGACGGCGCTTCGGCCAAGCGTACGGCGCGCGGCACGATCGTGCGATAGACCTTGGCGCCGAAATGCGATTCCAGCTCGGCGGACACCTGTTGCGTCAGCGTCGAGCGCGGGTCGAACATGGTGCGCAACAGCCCTTCGATTTCGAGTACCGGATTCAGATTGGCGCGCACCTTCTTCAACGTCGCAACGAGGTCGGTCAGCCCTTCCAGCGCATAGTATTCGCACTGCATAGGGATCATCACCGCCTGCGCGGCGACCAGGCCGTTGACGGTCAGCATGTTGAGCGCCGGCGGGCAATCGAGCAGGATGAAATCGTATTCGCCGCCGGCGCCGGCCAGCGCCTCGCGCAAGCGGTACTCGCGCCCGCCCATCTCGATCAGCTCCACCTCGGCGCCCGCCAATTCCCTGTTGGCGGGCAACAAGTCGAAGCCGAATTCGGTCTTGATGCGCACTTCGGCCAACGTCGAGCGGCCGATCAGCATCTGGTAAACGGAGGGCAGAGCGCTCCGCTTGGCGATGCCGCAACCGGTCGTCGCGTTGCCCTGGGGATCGAGGTCTATCATCAGCACCCGCTGTTCCAGCGCCGCCAGACAAGCCGAAAGGTTGACCGCCGTCGTCGTTTTGCCGACACCGCCCTTCTGGTTCGTTACCGCCAATACTTTTGCCAATTTCGCCCCCCCCACTCCCATACCCCCTCAATTCTGTACGTCGGCGGCGCGCATCACCACCAGATGTCGCTCGCCGCCGACGCCCGGAACGACCAGCCCGTGCACCGACTCGGCGGTGACGTCCGCCGGCAAACGCGCGATCTCCTCATGCGGCCAGACCCCCTTCATCGCCAGCCAGCGGCCATCGGCCGCCAGCAGATGGCGCGACAAGATCACGAAATCGGCCAGCTCCGAAAAAGCGCGCGATACGATGGCCGAAAATTTCGCGGGCGGCCGATACTGCTCGACCCTCCCACAGTGTACGGCAATATTCGGCAAATCAAGCTCGATAGCCGCCTGCCGCAAAAAAGCCGTCTTCTTGGAATTGCTGTCGAGCAAGGTGACGCGCAGATCGGGACGGGCAACCGCCAGCGGCACCCCCGGCAGACCGCCGCCGCTACCGACATCGAGCAGCGCCCCGCCTCGCACGTAGGGGAGTATGGCCGCCGAATCCAGCAGGTGATGGCTGACGGCGAGCGAAGGCTCGCGCAATGCGGTCAGGTTAAACGTCCGGTTCCACTTGGTGAGCAGCGTCGCGTAGGCCAGCAATTTCTCCCGCACGGTCGGCGAAAGATCGATACCCAGTGCGGCCAGACCCGCTTCCAGTTGCTCCGGTTGACATTGCGGGTTCATCGTTTCACGCGCTATCGCGCCGCGCTTCCGGGGTGCGGCGTTTGAGGTGCACCAACAGTATCGAGATCGCCGCCGGCGTCATTCCCTGGATGCGCGACGCCTGGCCCAGCGTCTGCGGCCGCAACTGCGCCAATTTCTGCTGAAGTTCCCGCGACAGCCCGCCGACCCCGCCATAGTCAAAATCCGCCGGCAGCCGGGTTTCCTCGTTGGCCAGGCTTTTCGCCACCTCTTCTGCCTGGCGATCGATATAACCCTGATACTTGGCCTGGATCTCGATCTGCTCGGCCGCCTGCCGTTCGACCACGCCGCCATCGACGGCGGTTTCGCCGACACGCAACGTCATCAGTGTCGCGTAATCCACATCGGGGCGACGCAGCAGATCATACAGGGTGTATTCGCGGTCGATCGGCTTGCCCAGTACGCGCATCGCCTCGCCGGCCGTCACCCTGGCCGGATGCACCCAGGTCGACCTCAACCGTTCCCGCTCGCGGGCAATCGTCTCGCGCTTTTCGCAGAAAGCCGCCCAGCGGGCGTCTCCGACCAGCCCGAGGCGGCGACCATGCTCGGTCAGGCGCAGATCGGCGTTGTCTTCGCGCAGCGAAAGACGGTACTCGGCGCGGCTGGTGAACATGCGATACGGCTCGGTGACGCCGCGCGTAACCAGGTCGTCGACCATCACGCCAAGATACGCTTCGTCGCGGCGCGGCGACCAGGCCTCCTTTTCCAACGCCAGCAGGGCGGCGTTGGCACCGGCCAGCAAGCCTTGCGCGGCCGCTTCCTCGTAGCCGGTGGTGCCATTGATCTGGCCGGCAAAAAAAAGCCCCCGGACGGCCTTCGTTTCCAGTGAATCGCGCAGCCCGCGCGGATCGAAGTAGTCGTATTCGATGGCATAGCCCGGCCGCAAAATGTGGCAGTTCTCCAACCCGCGAACCGAGCGCACGATGGCCAGCTGGACATCGAACGGCAGGCTGGTCGAGATCCCGTTCGGATAGATCTCGTGCGTCGTCAGCCCTTCCGGTTCGAGGAAGATGTTGTGGCTGTCCTTGGCTGCGAAACGGTGGATCTTGTCCTCGATCGACGGGCAATAGCGCGGCCCGACGCCCTCGATAACGCCCGTATACATCGGCGAGCGATCCAGGTTGGCGCGGATGATGTCGTGCGTCCGCGCGTTGGTGCTGGTGACCCAGCACGGCAACTGCCCCGGATGCTGCGCGGCATCGCCGAGAAAAGAGAACACCGGCAACGGATCGTCCGAACGCTGCTCGCCCATCGCCGTAAAATCGATCGTTTTGCCGTCCAGGCGCGGCGGCGTGCCGGTTTTCAGGCGACCGGCCGGCAAGGCGAGCTCGCGCAAGCGCGCCGCCAGCGACACCGAAGGCGGGTCGCCCATGCGGCCGCCGGTGGTGCGCGACAAGCCGACGTGGATCGCGCCGTTGAGGAAAGTTCCCGCCGTCAGCACCACGGCGCGCGCCGAAAAACGCACGCCGAGCTGTGTCACCGCACCCGCCACGCGGTCGCCCTCGACCAGCAGGTCGTCGCAGGCTTGCGCGAAAAGCGTGAGGTTCGGCTGATTTTCCAGGCGGCCGCGGATGGCCTGGCGATAGAGCGCGCGATCCGCCTGCGCGCGCGTCGCCCTGACGGCCGGCCCCTTGCTCGAATTCAGCGTGCGGAACTGGATGCCCGCTTCGTCGGTCGCCACCGCCATCGCGCCGCCCAGCGCATCGACCTCCCTGACCAGGTGCCCCTTGCCGATCCCGCCTATCGACGGGTTGCAGCTCATCGCGCCCAGCGTTTCGAGGTTGTGCGTCAGCAGCAGCGTCCGCGCGCCCATGCGCGCGCTGGCGAGCGCCGCCTCGGTGCCGGCGTGGCCGCCACCGACGACAATCACGTCAAAAGGGTCGGGAAACTGCATGAAAGGTGCGTCGGTAGGGGAGTTGTCGAAAAATCGGTAGAAAAATCCGCAGGAAATTCCGGTGCGTATGGCGGAGCGTTCCCAAGGGTGGCGGAGTTTACGCCAGTTGGCTGAAAAATAACAGGTTTCCCGCAAAATCGGCGTCTCCGTACCGCGCGACGCCCGCCCGGACACAGGCCGCTCAGGCCGTTTGCAGGGCCTGCATGAAAATCCCCGCCTCCCGTCGCACGTCGGCGGCGAGCGTTTCGCACGCCGCCCGTTCGCCCGCCGCAGCGGCCGCCTCCAGCGCCTTTGCCCGCGCTTCCGCGCGATACCCGCAGAACGTCGCCAGCAAACCCTTGACGGTGTGCGCCTCGCGGCGAAGCCGCACCCAGTCCCGAGCGGCGAGCGCCGCTTCGAGTGCCGCCATATTCGCGGGAAAGTCGGCGATGAACATCTGCGCCAGCTCGTCGAAGAGATCTTCGCCGCCGACCCGCGCGACCGCTTCCGCGCGGCCGAAGACCGGAAGATCGCCCCCCCGCCGCGCCGCGTCGCCGGGCGAGGTTGCGCCGGAGCGCGCGGCGCTTGCCGTCTGCCCCATCACGCGGCGGAACTCCCGATCCACTGCCGCCAGGTCGATCGGCTTGGAAATGTACCCATCCATACCGGCGTCGAGACAACGCTCGCGATCGCCCTGCAAGGCGTTGGCCGTCATGGCTATGATGGGGACGTGCCCGCCGCTCGCCGCCTCCCGCTCGCGTATGCGCCTGGTCGCGGTCAGCCCGTCCATTTCCGGCATCTCCATATCCATCAAGACCAGTGCGTATCGCTTGTCGTTCAAACGCTGCAAGGCCTCCACCCCGTTGCCGGCGGTATCGTGCGCCAAGCCCTTCTTGCCCAACATGGCGGCTCCGAGAGCGAGATTTACCCGGTTGTCGTCGACCAGCAAGATCGGGCCATCGACCACTTCGGCAAGCGTTCGCGCAACGTCCTGGGCGGGCGCCGCCGCGCCCCCGGCAATCCTCGCCGGCTCGCCCGACGACGGGGCAGGACGGCGCAACGGCAGGGAAAACCAGAAGCAGCTTCCGACTCCCGGCGCACTATCGACCTCGATGTCGCCCCCCATCGCCCGCACCAGGTCGTGCGAAATGATGAGGCCGAGGCCGGTGCCGCCGTATTTTCGGGTGATCGACTCGTCCGCCTGGCCAAACGGCTGGAAGAGCCGCTTCAGCGCCTTCCCGTCCATACCGATACCGGTGTCGCGAATGCTGAAAAACAGTCGCTCGCCGTCGTGGGCGACGCGCAGCCCGACCGAACCGTGCTCGGTGAATTTCACGGCGTTGACCGTCAGATTGAGCAGCACCTGCCTGAGGCGTGTCGGATCGCCCATCAGTCGCTGCGGCAAATCGGGAGCGAGTTCGGCCACGAACTGTAGCCCTTTGGCGCCGGCCCGCTCGGAGACGATGGCGCCGACCTCGGCGACCGTTTCGCGAAAATCATAGGCAACGTTCTCCAGCGTCAGGTGTCCGGCTTCTATCTTCGCGTGATCGAGCACCTGATTGATCAGCTCGAGCAGATGCTGCCCCGAGCGGTTGATCAGGCCCACGTAGTTCTTATGCGACGGCTGCAGCGGTTCTCCCTCAAGCAGCTGGGCGAACCCGAGAATGGCGTTCATCGGCGTGCGCAGCTCGTGGCTCATGCGCGAGACGAAATCGGACTTGGCCCGGCTGGCGCGCTCCGCCTCTTCCTTGGCCGCGCGCATGTCTTCCCACGCCTGGCGCAATTTGCGGTTGGTCTCGTGGACCTGGTGGGCGAACAACAGGCCGGAGAGGGTCGCCAGCGCCACCACCAGCCAAATCAGCGCCCATTCGGTCGTCTTGAAATGCGCCCGCTGTGCGGCCAGATCGGACTCGATCCGGCGCAACCGCTCGCTGCTGTCGAAAAAAAGTCGATTGGCGTTTTCGTTGATGCGGAAGAAAAGCGGCGGAACGTGCTTTATGAAGAGGCTGATTTCCTCCTCCAGCAGGAAGGCGCGGTTGCGTTCGCCCCGATCGCGAGAGTCCCAGCGCCGGAGCAACAGCCGCTCCAGTTCGCCCGCCTTGCTGCGGATCAGGTCGAGCAGCGGCGCGATCTCGATCAGCTCCATCACATACGACGAATCTTCCGGGTTCGGAGAATAGGGAATTTCCCGAACCATCTCGTCGCGGCCCTCGATGTTCAGAAAGATCTCGCGGCGCACCACCCCGCCTTGCTTGAGCACCGCCAGATCGTTCTCCAGCTTGCCGATCTGGATCTCCATATCCTTGCGGATACGCTTCAGCGCTACCGGGTTGCTGGCCGACGCCAGACGGTAAACGTCGGTTTCCACGCCGCGTATCCCGCGCACGATTTCCTCGCCGATGGACAAGCGCGAGCGCTCGTTGGCGCCGCGCTGTTCAAGTTGCGTGTACAGGTCTGCAAAAAAGACCTTTAACCCCACCACCAGCAACAGGCCGACAAAGAATACGCCCAACAGCCATAGCAGGCGGGTCGCCGACACTGCGGGCAAACTGCTCTCGCGCCCCGGGAGAGGCTTGGAACGGCGGGGTGAGGACGCGGTCAGCGACACGACAAACGGCTCCGGCACACGTTGAAATCACCTTGGCGGACGGTTCCGGTTGTCCAGAAAACCATATTTGCGAAAAATCGCCTGCCCCTCGTCACCCGCCGCGAAAGCGATGAAACGGCGCGCAAGCTCCTTTTGTTTGGAGAACGTCAGCAGGTTGAGCAACAACGCCTGGGGGCGGGCAAGCTTCGGGTCGAGATCGATAACGTCCAGCGCGCCGACATTGTCCGGGAAGAAACCCGTCGCCCGCCAATTCATCGCGACATCGGCCTCGCCCTTTTTTAGGGCATTGTTCAGACCGCGCGAATCCGGTGCCAAAAATACGGCGGCGGCGACGACTTTCTGGTAAATCCTCAGCCCGTCGAGAATCTCCTTGGTTTCGTAGCCGACGCTGCCGGATGCGGCGTTGCCTATGCTTACGATCAGATCCTTGCGCAACAACTCGCGCGGGTCGCCTTTTACCTTTTTTGGATTTCCTTTCGGAACGACAATCGCCATCTGGTTGTATCCCACGGTCTGGAACTCCCCGAGCAGGCCTTCATTCACATATTTGTCGCGAAAACTCGGCTCGCCCGGCAAATACAGATCGCCGACGCCGCTTTTCTTCGCCGACTGATAGAGATCCTCCGATCCTCCTTGCGCCAGCGTGATCCTGACATTCTCCTTCTTTTCAAACGCTTGGGAGATTTCGGTCATCGGCCGCACCATCGTGATGCCGCAATAGATCAGCATCTCGGATTTCGCCGCCTGCGCCAGCGCGACGCCGGCGGACAAGACCAAGCCCGGCAACGCCGCCAGAATAAAAATGCGCTGCGCCGCGAGGCGCAGAACCCCCCCATTGGTCATGATGACCCTCCAGGCTTCGAGCAAATCGGAAGAAACACCCCGGATAGAACCGGCGGAACACGGGAACACCGGAACGCCGGAACACTTTATCCGCGAGCCATTCTAGCGCCAAAGAGGCGTCATCGGGCGCCGGCGCGCCACCGGTCGGGCCGACTTGATGCGCCGCCCCCGCTAGCGTAAGGTGCCGTCCTGTGAGCCAACCAAATTCCAGCGAAATCACCGCCGATCTGTTGCAAAAGCTCATCAAGGAGCTCCCCGGCAAACGGGCGCTGATCGTCGACCGTCACCCCAATGCCCGCACCTCGCTGCGCATCATGCTGTCCACGCTCGGCATCACGGCCGTGCATAGCGCCGGACACTCGGCCGAAGTCATCCGGCAGGTGAAAACCCACCATTTCGACATCATTCTTTCCGACTACCTGCTCGACGACGGGCGCGATGGCCAGCAGTTGCTCGAAGAGCTCCGGCACCAGCACCTGATCCCGCTGTCGACGGTGTTCATGATAATCACCGGCGAGCGCGCCTACCAGAAAGTCGTTTCGGTGGCCGAGCTGGCGCCGGACGACTATCTCATCAAACCGTTTACCGCCGATCAACTGGAAAGCCGGTTGATGCGCGCGATCTATAAAAAACACTTCTTCGGCCGCGTTTTCGAACTGCTCGACAACGGCGCCTATGCCGACGCGCTCGCCGCCTGCGAGTCGCTGATCGTGTCCGGGGACATTTTTTTCTACGACACGCTGCGCTTCAAGGGCGAAATTCTGAACGTGCTCGGCCGGCATGCGGAAGCGGAAGCGGTGTATCAGGAGGTGCTGAAAAACCGCATGGTTCCCTGGGCGCGCATGGGGCTGGCGGTCGCGCTGCGCGGCCAGGCGCAGCTCGCCGAAGCAGAATTGCTCGGGCAATCGTTGATCGACGATTTTCCCGAGTATCTGGCGGCCTACGATTTCGTCGCCGACGTGCGCGAAGAGCAGGGCAAACTGACCGAGGCGCAGGAGATGCTGCTCCAGGCGGCGGCGATTTCGCCCAACAATTCGGCACGCCAGCGGCTGGTCGGCGACGTCGCGGTGCGCAACAACGACCTGGAAGCCGCCGAACGCGCCTTCAACAAAGTGCTGGAACGCCATCGCGGCTCGTCGCTGAAAAACCTCGACGACTACGCCAACCTGTCGCGCGTCATGCTCGATCGCGGCCATACCGAAGGCGCCCGGAAACTCTCGCAGGAAATTCGGCGCGAACTGCGCGGCAGCCCGCAAGGGGAGCTGACCGCGCTCGTCATCGAAAGCCTGTGCGCCGACAAGGAGGGCGATCCGGGCAAAGCCAGGGTGGCGCTGGACAAGGCTTTGGCGCTGCACGGCTCCCTGGGAAGCGGGAGCGAGAACACGGAAGTTTCGCGCAAGATCGCCGTCGACCTCGCACACGCCTGCCTGGTTTCCGGCGACGAAACCTCGGCGCAGCGAATCCTGCGCAAAATTGCGGCGGAGAACCACGAAGACCGCAGCATGATTTCCCACATCGAGGGCGTTTTTACCAAAACCGGAAGGGAAGACGCCGGGCAAGCCATGCTCGCCCAGGTCGGCCAGGAAATCGTCGAGCTCAACAACCGGGGCGTGCTGGCCGCCCGCCAGGGCGATATCGAAGCGTCGGTACAACTGCTGATGGAAGCCGCCGACCGCGTGCCCAACCTCCAGTTTTTGGTCAACGCGACAAAAGCCATCTTCACCCTTCTGGAGCGGCGCGGCTGGGATGAAACGATGGCCGAGCACGGCGTCCGCTACCTGCAACTGGCGCAAACCCGGGACGCGCGCAGCGCGAAGGTCATCTCGGCGCGCGAGTTGTACCAGAGCGTGGCGCGCAAGTTCGGCATCGCGGTCGTTCCCATCGGCGGCGCGCGCGGCGCCGCCGAAAAGCAAAGCGCTTAGCGGAACCCATGAAGTTCGCCGTTCGCTACTGGTCGTCGCGGCTTCCCAAAGCGCCCGACGGAACGGGCGAACAGCCGCAGTGGGTCGATTATTCGGTTCATCCGGCCAGCAAGCTCGGCTTGCACAGCGCCTTGCTGGCGGTCTACGACCGCCTCGAAATACTTCAGGCGCACGGCGGACAGTACGAATGCGCCGTTTTCGTGACGGAAGACGGACACGGCGAAAAACTCTCGCGCGAAATGGCCGACAATCTTTTCCGCCACCTGCCGCGCGGCGAAGTGAAGTGGCTGGACATCAAACAGTTCCTGCTTCCCGCACGGCCCGAAGCGCCGGTGCCGGGCCGGGCGCCGGATGCGCGTCCGCCCGGGGAACAGCTCGCGCTCTTCGATCATATCCATACGCCCTACGACGATCTGGAGATGCCGCCCCACATGCTGGACATCGATATTTGACGTGTATATTCCAGAATATCGTGGTGCCGCTCCCGGGATTTCCCGGGGCAGCTCGGGGCGGCCTTGTTCCGGCACGCCGCACGGCAGATAATCGCGGTCAGGATCGGGAAACAGACCGGAAAGCGTAGCCCGACCGCCCTTCGCCCCGCGCGAAATAACCTGATAACCGAACAGGCCAGCCGCATGCCCGAACTCGTCGACAGCCTCGCCAACCTGACCGCGCTGCGCGATCGGGATGCGCTGGATGTCGCCCTGGTCGGCACGATCAGGGACTTGCTGCAACCCGAAACGGCCGCCATCTACCGGTGCGTGGGCGAGATGGGCGACGACCGCTGGTTGACCTGCGCCCACCTGACCGCCGACCAGGCGTTGCCCAGCAGCGACTCGGAATGGGCGCACCCCGACACCTTGCCCAAGCTGGCCGACTACCCGATGCGGCAGCAGGCGCTCGAATCGCAGAACGCGATCCGCTCCGGCGGCGCACCCCACATCACGGTTTTCCCGCTCGCGACCAGGCAAGAAGCGCCGCGCATTCTCGAACTGGGCACGCGCGACGCACTGCCGGAAGACGCGCACAAACTGGTGAGCGGCATTCTGCGCCTCTACCGCAATTTTCATGGCTTGCTGGACTACGGCGAGCGAGACTCGCTGACCGAACTGCTCAACCGCAAGACCTTCGACAGCGCCTTCATGAAGGCGACGCTAGAGCTGTGCGAGCGGTCCGGCGGCCACGATGCCGGTCGCCGCGCGGGCGAAACAACCGGCAGCTACTGGCTGGCAGTGATCGACATCGACCATTTCAAGCGGGTCAACGACACTTTCGGGCACCTGATCGGCGACGAAGTGCTGCTCCTGCTCGCGCGGTTGATGCGCGAGACTTTTCGCCAGAACGACCAGCTCTACCGTTTTGGCGGCGAGGAGTTTGTCGTGTTGATGCGGTGCGCCAACGAAGCGGCGGCGGCGCTTTCCCTCGAACGGTTCAGGACAAGCACCGAGCACCACGTTTTCCCGCAAGTCGGGCACATCACCGTCAGTACGGGCTTTTCCGCCCTGCACGCGGGAGATACGCCGAGCGGCGCTTTCGAGCGCGCCGACAAAGCCGTCTATCACGCCAAGAGTCACGGCCGCAACCGGGTTTGCAGCTATCACGCGCTGGTCGCCCGAGGCGTGATCGTCGAATCCGTCGCCGCTACGGGCGACGTGGAGCTTTTCTAGCCTTTTCGCAGAACCCGGCACCCCGTTCCGCCATTCCCGCGCAGGCGAGAATGGCGGCGTTTTCGATGTCTGCCCGAGGCGTTATTCCGATTCGCAATACAAATGCGAATAACCGTTGCGCTTCGTAGGAGCGGCCTTGGCCGCGATACGGCACCCATCGCGGCCAAGGCCGCTCCCACATAATTCCTGTTTCTAACGCGAATTGGAATTACGCCGTTTCCTGAATCACACGGCAACCGCCGCCGCGATGTGCGGGTGCGGGTCGTAGCCTTCGAGCGTGAAATCCTCGAAACGGAAGGCGAACAGGTCGCTTGCGTCGGGGGCGACGCGCAAGGCCGGCAACGGGCGCGGGCTGCGCGAGAGCTGCAACGCCGCCTGTTCCAGATGGTTGCTGTACAGGTGTGCGTCGCCCAAGGTGTGCACAAACTCCCCCGGCCGGAAACCGCAAACCTGTGCCAGCATCATCGTCAGCAGCGCGTAGGAGGCGATGTTGAACGGCACGCCGAGAAAGATGTCCGCGCTGCGCTGGTAGAGCTGGCAACTGAGCCTGCGCGCTTCGCCGGGCGCTGCCGGCGGCGCCACATAGAGCTGGAACAAGGCGTGGCAGGGCGGCAGCGCCATGCGGTCGACATCGGCCGGATTCCACGCCGTGACCAGGTGCCGGCGCGAATCGGGATTGTTTTTCAGCCCGTCCACGAGCTGGACGATCTGGTCGATCTCGTTCCCGTCCGGCGTTTTCCAGTGTCGCCACTGATGGCCGTAAACCGGCCCCAGATCGCCGTTTTCGTCGGCCCACTCATCCCAGATGCGAACGCCGTTTTCCTTCAGGTAGCGGATGTTGGTATCGCCTTGCAAAAACCACAGCAGCTCGTGAACGATCGAACGCAGGTGCAGCTTTTTGGTCGTCAGCATCGGGAAGCCGGCCGCCAGATCGAACCGCATCTGCCAGCCGAACACCGAACGGGTGCCGGTACCGGTACGGTCTGCCTTGACGTTGCCATGTTCGAGCACGTGGCGCATCAGATCCAGATACTGTTTCATGTCTTGGTATCAACTGAAATTTCTCGGGCGGTGAGGATAGCACGGAGCCCGCCACCCGCGATTGGGTCGGAGCGGGCCGACAACATGTCGACTTTTGCGTTCGGGCGACGGCGTTCTATACTCGCTCATTATTCGCCCGAGCCCGTCACCGAAAAGGTACGCGTACCCCGCACGATGATCCGCAAGCTCTTTTCCCCCCGCGTCTCGCACCCGCTGGCCGACGCCAAGGAAGTCAGGCGCCTGGTTGCCGGGTTGCCGCTCGACAACGCCTTTGACGCGATCGACCGGGTTTCCGGCTGGCTGCAAGCGCTGGGCCGGGCCGGCGACATGCCGCTCGACCCGCACTTCGAAGCCTTGCGCCAGCTCGATGAAGCCGCGCAGCCGCACCTGCAACGCCTGGCTCGCGAATATCTGAATTTGTCGCGACCGTCGGCAAGCGAGGAAGGCCGCTTGTGGGCGACCAACCACGATTACTGGCGCCTGGTCGCCGATCTTTATGCGCGGTGTATCGAGCGCTTCCTCGAAGAACCCAAGGACAAGGCGCACGAATTTTTGCAGACAAACCTGCCGCTGGTATCCGCCAGGCTTGTCGCCGCGCGCGCCGCGCAGCTCAAATGGCTGGCCTACCATTACGCGCCGAGCAACGGGGCTCTGTGGGGCGATATCGGCCGCGCCTACCTGGTGGCGGACGCGCTCGACTACGCGGAAGAGCCTCTGCGGCTCTATCCCGAACAGCTTGTGCGGCGCACTGTCGCGCAGCAGTATTTGCAGGCTCTGGTCTTGCAGGCGTCGTCGATAGATTGCCTGGTGCCGCTCGAAATCGAGCTGGCGGACCGCCTGATCGAGCATCTTCTGCCGGCCTTCGTGCTTTCCGCCGAGTCGGGCGCCGACAGCGTTTATTGGGTCGATGCCGCCAGCGGCATCCCGCCCGTGAGGCTGGTGCGGCAACCGGCGGAGATGACGGCTTCGATGCGCTTTTTTTCGCCGGGGCACGCGCCGCAGGTGGTGGACGAACTGATCGGCAAAGTGACGCGCGGCGAGCTTCCCGAGGACTTGAACCTCGGCCGACCGTCTGCCGCCAGGCAGCTATTGCCGGTGCTCGGGCATCTGGCGCGTTACTGGGCGGCGCAACCGCCGCAGCGCGAGCATCCGCGGCATTTCGTGAAAAACCGCTGCGCCATCGTGCACGGTTTCCGCGATTGCTACGCCACCCTGACCGGCGGCGGCGCCAACGATACCGGGGAAAGCTGGGAGGTCGAAAATGTCAGCTTTGGTGGGTTTGGCGCCGAAGTCGATTGTTCGCAAAGCAACTGGCCAAAACTTGGCGCCCTGCTCTGCGTGCAACCCGGAGGCGGGGCGAACTGGATACTCGGTGTCGTGCGGCGCTATGGCCGGCGCAACGATACGCTGGCGCGGGTCGGCATCCAGTCGCTGTCGCGGCGGGCGGCGGGCGTCAAGCTGCACCTGCACAGCTCGGGAAGAGCCGCCGCTTCCGGCTTCCCCGGCATTTGGCTACGCGATGGCGGCGCGGCGGGCGAAGCGCGCATCGTGCTGCCGCCAAACACCTTCAACGCCGGGCAGAGCCTGGAGTTCGCGCCGGACAACCGGCGCACCGCGCTATCCCCGATCGCGCTGGACGAAAGCGGCTGCGATTACCAGATCGGGCGCTATCGCGAGCAACCGCTGGCCTGACCTTGGCCGCCGGATCGACGGATCGCCGATTTCGGCCGAAAAGCTTTGACTACGCCGGCCACGGTTTCCACGTAAGGCCCGCCGATCAGGTCGATACAATACGGGACGGCGGCGAAGATGCCCGCCACCACGGTCGCGCCATCTGACCCCTTGACGCCTTCCAGCGTCTCGCGGATCGACTTCGGCTGACCGGGCAGGTTGAGGATCAACGCCTTGCCGCGCACGGCGCCGACCTGCCGCGAAAGGATCGCGGTCGGCACGAAATTCAGGCTGATGCGCCGCATTTCCTCGCCGAATCCCGGCAGCACCTTGTCGGCCACGGCGAGCGTCGCTTCCGGCGTCACATCGCGCGGCGCGGGGCCGGTGCCGCCGGTAGTCAGCACCAGGTGGCAGCCGACCGTATCGACGAGTTCGATCAAGGTTTTTTCGATGGATGCCAGATCGTCTGGGATCAGCCGCGTTTCCACGCGCCAGGGGCTGGCCAGAGCCGCGCCGAACCACTCGCGCAGCGCGGGAATCCCCTTGTCTTCATAGACGCCGAGCGACGCGCGGTCGCTGACCGAAACCAGGCCGATCAGAATTTCTTCGCTCATTTTTCATGCGCTCCCGAATCGCCGTCAAACTCGCCGCCAAGCGCCTCCAGTTCTTTTAGGGTCTGGAAGATCGCGCGATAGCTGCGCGGCGGCTTGTTCTGCTCGCGCTCCTTGAGCGCCGCGCGGCGCAGCGAGCGCAGGTGTTGCAGGTCGGCGCCCGGATACAGGTTGGCGATTTCGTGCAAGACCTTCTCATCGGCGAGAAACTCGGTGCGCAAGCGCTCCAGCCGATGCAGCTTGGCCGTTTCTCCGGCCGATTCGCCGCGCACCAGCGCCAGCGCGGCGCGAACCGGCTCCGGGTCGACATCGCGCATCAGCTTGCCGACATACTGCATCTGCCGGCGCCTGGCCTCGTCGTGCCGCGTCATGCGCTGCGCCTCGCGGACCGCGTCGCGCAGAAAATCGGGGATGCAGATTTTCTTGACGCGGTCGGCGGACAGCTCGACCAGCTCCTCGCCCAGCGCCTGGAGGTCGGCCATCGCCTGTTTGCGCCGGGTTTTCGAGAGGGGGATGGGTTCTTCTTCCGCAGGGTTCATCGCAAAGTCTTCGCTAATAGGTGGCTTGCCGGCGCAGACGCTGCCTGGCGAGCTGCTATGATAGCGATTTTCCACGCCCCCTTTCTCCTCACATGCCGCAAACCCCGGTTTCCGCCTCCGCCGAATCGCGTTTCAGCCACCGGCTGGACACGTTGCAGGAGTTTGCCCGCGACGTGCTGGCACACGCCGCAAAACTCGGCGCCAGCGCCTGCGAGGTCGATGTTTCGGAGGGGTTCGGCCAGTCGGTGACGGTGCGTTGCGGCGAAATCGAAACGATAGAGCACAACCGCGACAAAGGAATCGGCGTCACCGTCTACCTCGGCCAGCAAAAGGGTCACGCCAGCACTTCGGATTTTTCGGCGACCGCCCTGCGCGAAACGGTGGAAGCGGCGCGCAACATCGCCCGCTTTACCGCCCCCGACCCCTGTGCCGGGCTGCCGGACGCCGGGCTGCTGGCCGGGAGCGGCGCGGATATCGACCTCGATCTCTACCACCCGTGGCTGATCCCGGTCGACGGCGCGATCGAACTCGCGCGGCGCTGCGAGGCGGCGGCGTTTGGCGTCAGCCCGCAGGTCACCAATTCGGAAGGCGCGACGGTGTCGGTTCAGGAAGGCCAGTTCGTTTCGGCGAACAGCCTCGGCTTCATGGGCGGCTTCCCGACTTCACGGCACTACCTCTCGTGTTCGGTGATCGCCGGCAAGAACGACAAAATGCAGCGCGACGACTGGTACTCGACCTCGCGCGACGCGCGGAACCTCGCCTCGCCGGAGGACATCGGCGACTACGCGGCGCGGCGCGCGCTATCGCGTCTCGGCGCGCGCAAAATCAAGACCTGCGAGGTGCCGGTTTTGTTCGAGGCGCCGCTCGCCGCGTCGCTGATCGGCAGTTTCGTGCACGCGGCGAGCGGCGGCAGCCTCTACCGCAAAACGTCCTTCCTGGCCGACAGCCTGGGCAAGCGCATCTTCTCGAAAAAAGTGCAAATCAGCGAGCGCCCACATCTGCGCGGCGGCCTGTCGAGCAGCCCTTTCGACAACGATGGCGTCGCCACGCACGACCGCGAGGTGGTCGTCGACGGCAAACTTCAAGGCTATTTCCTGAGCGCCTATACGGCGCGCAAGCTCGGCATGCAGACGACCGGTAACGCCGGCGGCTGCCACAACCTGATCGTGCATCCCGGCAAGCGCGACTTTCGCGGGCTGCTCAAAAAGATGGGGCGCGGGCTGCTGGTCACCGAGCTGCTCGGCCAGGGTATCAACTACGTCAACGGCGATTACTCGCGCGGCGCGGCCGGCTACTGGGTGGAAGACGGCGAAATCGTGCACCCGGTCGAGGAAATCACGGTTGCCTGCAACCTGCGCGACATGTACCGCAACGTGGCGGCGGTCGGCAACGACGTGCTGGCAAGGGGTTCCAAGCAAGTGGGGTCGATCCTGATCGAGCGGATGAAGGTGGCGGGAAACTGAGCCGTCCGTGACAGTATTCGCCGCGATCGAGCGAAGAGGTCTACAGCAAGAAATGAAACTGAAGGCCAAAATCTGGTTGCTGCTCGGCCTGTTGATGGGCGGTGTGCTCGCGGTCGATCTCGCGATCACCTACGAAAAACTGTCGGACGAACTGCGCAACGCCACCGAGTACGAAGCGCGCACGGTCTACGGCTTCATGATGTCGACGCGCCGGATCTACCAGCAGCAGTTCATCGAAAGCGAGCTGCCGGTTAACCGCAAGACCATCGGCTTCCTGCCGGCGCATTCGTTCTCGCGCATCTCCAAGGATTTCGCCAACTGGAACAACAGCGGGATCATCTTCAACAACGTCTCCGACGTTCCGCGCAACCCCGGCAACCAGGCCGACCGCTTCGAGCTGGAAGATATGGCGTGGTTCCGCGACCGGCCAAAAGCGGCCGAGCGGCTGCGCAACATCGTCAGCGAGCAGGGCGTCAGCTACCTCCTGTACACCGCGCCGATCCTTATCGAACGCTCGTGCCTGCGCTGCCACGGCGAGCGCGGCGCGGCGCCCGAGGGCGTCGGCGACCAGTACGCGACGGCCTACGATTACAAGGAAGGCGACCTGCGCGGCCTGGTGAGCATCAAGGTGCCGACAGCGACCTTCGACGCGCGCCTGCTCCGCGTGTGGAGCGGGCAGTTGCTGAAAAGCCTGGTCGGCTACGCGGTGCTGTTTCTCGCGCTGGGCTTGTTCCTGGAGCGCCTGGTCACGCGGCGCCTGGCGCGCCTGCAAACGGCGGCCGACCAGATCGCCGCCGGCCGCTACGAAGCGCGCGTCGCCACCGGCCGGGGCAAGGACGAAGTCGCCCGCCTGGCACACACGTTCAACCAGATGGCGGCGGAAGTGCAAAGCCGCGACCTGTCGCTGCGCAAGTTGTCGCAGGCCGTCGAGCAAAGCCCGGAGAGCGTGGTGATTACCGACCTCTACGGCACCATCGAATACGTCAACGCCACCTTCGTCCACAAGTCCGGTTACTCTCGCGAAGACGTGCTGGGCACCCGGGCGCCCGTTTTCGATACGGCTTCCAAGACCGCGCAGAGCGAGCTTTTTGCGTCCTTGTGCGGCGCGCTGAACGAAGGCCGCGTGTGGCAGGGCGAGTTCTCCTGCATCCGCAAGGACGGCAGCGAATACCCGGAATTTGTCAGCATTTCCCCGGTGCGCGCCGCCGACGGCAAGGTCAGCCACTATTTGATGGTGCGCCAGGATCTCTCGGAAAAAAAGCGCAGCGAGGCGGAAATCCAGCGCCTGGCCTTCTACGACGGTCTGACCGACCTGCCCAACCACACGCTGATGATGGATCGTCTGGCGCAGACGCTGGCCGCCGGCCGCCGGTCGCAGCACCAGGAAGCGCTGATGCTCATCAACATCGACCGCTTCAAGAACATCAACGACGCGCGCGGTCATGCCCTCGGCGACCGCCTGTTAAGAGCGCTGGCCAAACGGTTGTCCGGCGTGCTGCGCGAAGGCGACACGCTGGCGCGCATGGCGGCCGACGAGTTCGCCGTCCTCCTGCCCGAACTGAACCACAGCGCCGAGCAGGCCAGCCGCCACACCCTGACCGTGGCGGAGAAAATCCACCAGGCTCTGCGCATCCCCCTGTCAGTCGGCGGGGAAACGGGCGGTGAAATTGCCGGGGCAGGGGGGGGTGGGACGGCCGTTGAAACGGGGGGTGAAACATTTTCCGTGACGGCCAGCATCGGCATCACGCTGTTTCCCGAAATACGCGACGAAACGCCCGACGACATCCTGCGCCGCGCGGACAACGTGCTGCACCGGGCGAAGGAGGCCGGCGGCAACCAGACGGCGTTTTTTGAGTCCGACATGGGCGAATCGGCGGAGCGGCGCTTCAGGATCGAACGCGAGTTGCGCCAGGCGATCCCGGCCGGAGACTTGCGCCTCTACCTGCAGCCGCAAGTGACGGCGCAGGGCGATCTGGTCGGCGCCGAAGCGCTGGTGCGCTGGCAACACCGGGAACGCGGCCTGGTGCCGCCGAGCGCCTTCATCCCCGTCGCCGAGGAGTCCGACCTGATCGTCGACCTGGGCGCCTGGGTTCTGGCCGAGGCCTGTCGCCTGATGGCGCAACAGGACGTCGCCGGTTACCCGCTACGCCTGTCGGTCAACCTGAGTCCACGCCACTTCCGGCAAAAGGGGTTTATCCCCTGGCTGCGCGATCTGATCGCCGCGACCGGCGCCGACCCGACGCATCTCACGCTGGAAGTCACCGAGGGGCTGATGATCGACAACATCAACGACGTGGTGGCGAAGATGAGCGAGCTGACGGCAATCGGCTGCCACTTCTCGCTCGACGACTTCGGCACCGGCTACTCGTCGTTGGCCTACATCAAGCGCCTGCCGATCCACGAGCTGAAGATAGACCGCAGCTTCGTCCAGGATGCGCCGACCGACCCGGACGACGCCGCGCTGGTCGAAACCATCCTCTCGGTCGCCCGGCACATGCACCTGAAGGTGGTGGCGGAAGGGGTGGAAACGGAAGAACAGGCGGCCTTCCTCAACGCCCGGGCGACGGTGATCCACCAGGGCTACCTGTACGGTCGCCCCGAACCGGCCGAAACCTGGATTGCGCGCTGGCAGGAACGCGCCGGGTAGCCGGCAAACAACCGCGGGAGCAATGGGCGCAACGCATCGGATCGCCCCGGCGGCGCAATCCGAAATTACGCGGCTTTTTTCGGCCGTTTGGCCCGTGGCTCGGGCGGCCCGGCAGGCGCTGGAGCGGGAACGGGATCGTGCCCGGTAGCGGGCGGCCCGGCCGGGTTCTGCTGCGTTTGTTCCCGCACTTGCTGCATCAGGCTCCACGGCCACAGCGCGGCTTGCGGCGCCCCCCCAACCGCCGCTTCGCCAGCGCTCCGGGCGGAAGCCACAGCCCCCATCGCTTTTACCGCAACCAGCGTGGACGATTGCATTTCGAGGCTCTGGATCGTCATTTGCAGCATCGACAGGTTCATCTTCAACCAGCCTTCGACCGACTTCAAATCTTTGATCCGTTTTTCGAGCTCTTCGACATCGAAGGTCGGAGCCACCATGCCGGGCAACGAGAATCCCATGTTGCCCCACAAATTCTTTATAAATTCCGTCGAGCCGCCCGCAGGAGTCTCTTTTGCCATAACCGTCTCCCGGTTGATGAATGCCATGCCGATCTTAGCAAATTTTCCAGAGCTCCGGCCTGACGCAATCCGGGCTGGTAGACTGGCGGATAGTTCCTCCATCGCTCAAAGGCTATGCTAAAGCTTCTCATTGTCGAAGATCACGCTCTGGTCAGGGAAGGTTTGGTGCAAACGCTGCGCCGGCTCGACGAGGAAATTAGCGTTTTTGAAGCCTCCAATTGCCACCGCGCCGTCCTGCTGCTTGAGGAAGGTTACGATTTCGACCTCGTGCTGCTCGATCTCGGTTTGCCGGGACTCGACGGTCTGGCTTGCCTGGCGATGTTCCGGCAACGCTATCCGACGATGCCGGTAGTGATTGTCTCGGCCTACGACGACGCGCACACGGTCAACCGGGCGCTGAAAAACGGGGCATCCGGTTTTGTCCCGAAGTCCTATTCCGGCGACCGGCTGATCGGGGCGCTACGCGAGGTGCTAGAGGGGCGGATTTTCGAACCCGACCGCACGCTGCCGGTCAAGCTCGGCGCCGACCGCCCCCCCGCGCCAGATCTCGCGCCGAGCAAACCCGTATCGGCGATGGAGTTTGGCCTGACCGAGCGCAAAATCGAAATTCTTGCACTGGTCGCGCGCGGCAAATCGAACCGCGAGATCGCCGCCCATCTCGGTTTGACACCCGGGACGGTAAAAACCCACATCACCGCCATCTTCAAGGCGCTGGGCGTGACCAGCCGCACCCAAGCGCTGCTTGCTGTGGCGAAGTACGGCATCAAGCTATAGACATCAAGCGCCCCAACAGCGCCCGCAGCCTGGCCGGACGCAAGGGCAACGACAGAACGTGCGCGGTGGCCGGCCTGGGGGTTGCCGCGTTGCCGAGCAAGACGAGCGCGGTGCCGCATTCTGCCGCGCGCTCCAGAATGCTCTGCGCCAAACCTTCCTGCATGCCGGCCACGACCGTTACCGCCCCTTTTCCCGAGACGCCGGAGCCGGCTATGCCAATACACTCTTCGCACGAGTCGGCCCAGACGACGGCGATTCCCCAGCGTTCGGCCAAAGCGGCCACCTCGACGAGTTGCGGCGTCTGCGGGCGCAACAATGCCAGCCGCCGAGAAACCGGCGCGGGACCGGACGCCGGGAGCGCTGCCGGCGAACCGCTTGCGGGCGCCGGAGCGGGAGGCAAGACCACGCTGAACACCGAGCCCAGCCACGGCGCCGAGCGCACGGCGACCTTCAGGCCCTGTATGCCGGCGAGACGCTTGACGATGGCCAGCCCGAGACCCAAGCCCTGGTTGCGGACACGGCCGGCGTTGCCGACCTGGAAAAACTCCTCGAAAATCACCTGCTGATATTCGGGAGCGATGCCGACACCGCTATCGCGCACCTCGATATGCACCCCGTCGCCCCGCCTGCGCGCGGCGACCAGGACGCCGCCGCTGGCGGTGTACGCGATGGCGTTGGACACGAGATTGCCGAGCAGGCGCACCAGCAATGCCGGATCGGCCCAGACCGCCAGATGCGTGGGGCGGCAACGGAAGCGCAAACCCCTGGCGCCGGCGAGGCGGGAATAGCCGGATTCGAGTTGGGCGAAGACTTCCCCCACCGGGAAACAGGTTTTTTGGGGGACGATATCCGCCAGATCGAGGCGGGAAATATCGAGCAGTGCGTCGAGCAGTTCCGAAATGTTGCTCACCGACTCGTTGATTTGTCGGCTCAAGCGTTGCTGCGCGGGCGTGACGGCTTCGTGCCCGAGATCGGCGGCGAACAGCGACAAGGCGTGCAGCGGTTGTCGCAAATCGTGGCTGGCGGCGGCGAGAAAACGTGATTTGGCGACGTTGGCGCGCTCTGCCTCGCTTTTCTTTTGTTCGAGTTCGGTCGTGGCGGCGGCAATTCGCGCCTGGAGAAATTCGCGGTTCTCGCCGAGCGCCGCCACCATCGAGTTCATCCCATCTTCGAGGCGCTGCAAATCGCCGCCGCTATCGGCCGGCACCCGCACATCCAGATTCCCCTCCTGGATTCTGGCGACGGCGCCTTCCAGCCGCAGGATGGGCTGTGTGACCTGGCGCCCGAGCGCCATGGCCAGAGCACCGGCAAACACGGAGACAACGAAAGTGGAAAACAAAGCGATGAATACCGCCTCGCGTTTGCGTTGCCGCGTCGCGGAACGCGACATTCTCAAGGTCACCCATCCCAGCGTGGCCGCCTCCCGCTGCCGTTCCGACGCACTGCTTTCGGCGAACAGCAGGTCGCCGATCTGGGCGCGCTGCAAGACGATAGGCGCCGCGAAAAACAGGCTGTTCTCATCGCTGCCGAGCAGCGACGGCTGCCGGCCGGGCGGCAGGGGGCTCAAGCGCGCGGGCGGCGGGCCGCTGTTGGCGACCGGCACGCCATCGGCGTCGAAAATCGCCACCGCCGTGATGTGCGTCTCGTCGAGTGCCGCCGCCGCGATGATCCCCAAGGCCGCCCGGTCGCCCGAATAGGCGCTGAATTCGGAAACGGCGGCCAGTTGTCGCGACAAGCCGCGACCGTAGGCGACCAGCTCGCGATCCGCGTCGGCGGCCACCCGGTACACCATGTAGCCGGCCAGCACGACGGCGATCAGCACGGCCGGCAGCAGCGCGAGCAACAGGACGCGGGTGCGGATTCCCCAGCGCTTCACGAGAGCGTCCGCCGGCTCAAAGCCGGTAGCAGTAGAGCCGCGTTTGCCGCCGGTCTTCAACCCCGCAGACCTCGTCGGCCTCGACCTCCGGTACCGCAAAGCTGTTGCTGACGAACAAGCTTCCCGGACGCATTTCGGCGCGCGCCTTCTGCCACAAGGCCGGCATGGGCACGGGCGACAAAAAGGCGTAGACCACGTCGAAGCCGGACAGGTCGGTCTGCCAGATGTCGCCCCAGCGCCAGTCGCAGTTGCTCAGGCCGGCGCTGCGCAAGCGCCCGACCGCCCAAGTCACGGGCGCGTTCTCGACCCCGGTGAACCGACATTCCGGCCGCGCCCCGGCCAGCGGGCAGACCACGCTGCCGATGCCGGCACCGAGATCGAGAAAACGGAAACTGGTGCGGTCTGCCGTCAGCTCGGCAAGGGCGGCGGCGGTCTGCGTGTTCGACAGATAGAGCGGCACCTGGCCGTCGAGCGCGCCACGATAAACCAGCAGGAGCAGGCCAAAAGCCAGCAGGAACCAGCCGGGGTCGATAGCCAGCCCGGCCACCGCCCAAGCCAGCGGCGCAAAAACTGCATGGATCGCGCACCACCACCACGGCTGGCGCGTCAAAACGGCGATCAGCGCGGCCGCGAGGCCAACCGCGAAGGCGCTCTCCGGCCACGGCATCGCCTCGTTGCGCATCCCGTAATACGGCCAGGCGAGCGACAGAACGAGGATCGCCGCGGCAAACTGGATGGCGAGTTGGCGAAAATGCGGGCGTAAATTCGGAACCTGCTCTGGATTCGGCTCGGGCGACTCTGGCGTCGCCCCGGTTTGGTCAGTGGCGGACAATGCAGCGCTCCATCAACTTACATCTCGCATATTGTATGGGCCAAGAAAACGCACGCCGTTGAAGTGGATCAGGCGGGACGGCGCATCAGCCACCCACACTTCCGTTTCCCACGCAATTTCGCCAAGGTAGCGACCCATGATCGCCCGGTTCGGGAAGGCCGTCACATAGACCAGCCAGGCAGTCGATCCGGCAAAGAGCTTGGCAAGCTCGGCGTGCCGCTTGCCATCGACGGGGCCGTGACTGGTAACGGACTCAACCAGCAGCAGCCAATTTTTCGCGGTGAAGTGCAGCACTACATCAGGTGCGTCGACCCACGCCGTGCCCTGCGTCAGGTTCAATAAGGCCAGCAAGCAAAGGGCGGAACGCTCGTTCTGTTGTGCCCGAGGCAAGCCCAAAGAAATGATGATTTGGTGCGCGGCCTCGATGGTGCCGTTCTTGTCGTTCATGCGGTGAGTGTCCCTAACTTGTTATCAATCATTGTTTGCGTGAGATCCCCGTGTTGCATCGCCCATTCGCCAAGCTCAATCAGGGCGTCACGGCTCGGGTACTTCATTTGTTTGAGGTCGGTTGCATTGACCTGTGTATGGCCGCTAAAGCGTCTGAAATTATCATCGACAACGGTCGAATTGAGGAATACGGCCAGCCCACGCGCCAGCGCTTGCGGCAAGCCGCGCTTGTTCTCATGGAACAGGTTTAGATGGTTCTCGAAGCCCAACATGGGGGCATCATCGAATGCGCCAGGATCAACCACACCCGCCACGACCCGGCGCTTTTCTTCTTTCGATGAGAAGCGGCGCACCACACAATAAAAACCGCTCGGATACAGCCATTTTTCGGTTTCACCGTTGCGCTGGATCGCATTCGGTTTCTTCATGCCAGCTTGCGGCCATGTCGTGGTGCTGTTGCTGAAATGGCCGGGATAAAGCAAGGGAACAGTGCCGGATTCGGGCATGTCGAGCAAATGCTCTTTCAGCCGGAAATCGACTACCGGTCCGGTCGAAACCTTAATGCCAAGATCGATCAACGCATGACGGATGACCGGGGATAGCTCGATGGATTTTTCGGCCAATGCAGGCACATGAATGAACCGCTCGGAGTCATCCGGGAACACGATTCGGTCGAACGGGTGTTCATGGATTTCAAGGTCGGAAAAGCTGTCGTCCGTCGATGTGGAAACCGTTACCGGCCCTTGCTGGCCACCACGCTCAAGCCGGATGATGATGTTCTCTTGCAGCACGTCATCATCCTTGAATGCCTTGCTGCGCGACTCGAATAAGTGCATGTGCCGGATGGCTGCACGTTCAAGGATGAAATCACGGAACGGGCGGTAATACGGCCCATTGCAGAAGCTGCGCGGGATAATCGCCACGATCTGCCCGCCCGGAGCTGCCATCGCGACGGCCAGCGCCACGAAAGCCGAATAGAGATTGACGGTTTCAATTCCGGTCTCACGAAGAAGCATCCGGTAACTTGAATTGCTTCCGATTTTTTTGTACGGTGGGTTCAGTATGGCGTGCGTGAAATTGTATTTCTGAAACTGAATTGCATTAACTGCTTCTTCAATAAAATCATTTCCAATCACCTCAAAAGAGAAGCGGCATTTTTGAATGTAGGGCGAAAGAGAGTTCTGAAGTTCGTCGTGTATAGAATCGTCAAGCTCAAATGCCTTGAGTTGTATTTCTGTGAAGTTCAGATGTCCAGTTATGCACCTTTCAAGAAATGCGCTCGATAAAGAACCAATCCCTGCCCCAGCATCCAGTAGGCGGCATTCACCGCTCGATGCAGGGAAAAGCCCTGCCATAAATGATGCCGTATTTGCCGGCGTAAGAAATTGCCCGAGCTGCGATTTTTTCTTCGCATCGGTTCGTCCTGATACTTCCAAACGGGTTTGTTCAAGACCTGATAGCAATGTCACGCCTCCTGATATCCGCCCTAACTACTTGGTGATCGGCGCATTTCTGCCGGAGAACTGATCGCTCAAGCGTTGTGCGGCGTCGCCGAAGTTACCCTGCGGCTTTTCGCTACAGTAGCGGTTGACATACTGTTCGACCGTGCCGCCCGAAATCGCCGACACCTGCTGGCTCCGGTTGACGTAATTGTGGCCGCTCAGGAAACCGCGCACCCACACCACATAGCGCGCGCGCTGCTCCGCGTCGTCCCTGGACTTGATCCATGCCTGGCAGGACATGTCGTCAAAACCGGCCAGTTTCAGCGGCTCCGCGCCGGCCGACGATAGCAGCGCTCCGGCCAGCGCGAGCGGCAACAACAAATCACGTCGCAACATTCGATTCTCCTGAGCTATTCAAGCGCCAACGAGAGCGCGCCGCGCAAGCCCATAGGCGCGTCGTGGAATATGCGCGGGTCCATCGTTTTCAAATTAGGGGCGATCACCGGTCGAAACGCCATCTGCCCCAGAATGTCGCGCTCCAGATCGATCCCCGGCGCAATCTCGATCAGTTCCAGCCCGCTGTCGATCAGCCGGAACACGCAGCGCTCGGTGATATAGAGCACCGGCTGTCCGCGCTTGGAGGCGTATTCGCCGCTGAAGGTGCAATGCTCGACGTTTTCGACGAACTTGATCGTTTCGCCTTCCTTGAGGATCTTCAATGCCCCGTCGGCAACGGCAACGGCCAGGTGACCGGCGGTGAAGGTGCCGACGAAGACGACCTTCTTGGCATTCTGGCTGATGTTGATGAAACCGCCGGCACCGGCCAGACGCGGGCCGAACTTGCTGACATTGAGGTTGCCGTGCCGGTCGGCCTGCGCCAGGCCGAGAAAAGCCAGATCCAGCCCGCCCCCGTCGTAAAAGTCGAACTGGTAGGGCTGGTCGATGATCGCTTCGGCGTTGACGGCAGCGCCAAAACTCAGCCCTCCAGCCGGAATGCCGCCGACCACCCCCGGCTCGGCCGTCAGCGTCATCAGGTCGATCACCTGTTCTTCGGCGGCGACACTGGCCACGCCTTCGGGCATGCCGATGCCGAGATTGACGATATTGTTCGGCCTGAGCTCAAAGGCTGCACGGCGCGCGATAATCTTGCGCCCGGTGAGCGCCATGACCGGAATCGACGACATCGGCACCCTGATCTCGCCGGAAAAGGCCGGGCTGTACGGCTCGCCGAAGGTCTGCAAATGGTATTCCGGCTTCTCGGCGACGACGACGCAATCGACCAGGATGCCGGGGATCTTCACTTGCCTGGGGTTGAGCGAGCCGCGCTCGGCGATGCGCTCGACCTGGACGATGACGATGCCGCCCGAATTGTGCGCGGCCATCGCGATAGCCAGCGCTTCGAGCGTAAGCGCCTCGCGCTCCATCGTCACGTTGCCGTCGGAATCGGCCGTCGTGCCGCGAACGATGCCGACGTTGACCGGAAATGTCCGGTAGAAAAGATATTCCTCGCCGTCGATGATTTTCAGCTCGACCAGATTCTTTTTCGTGACCCCGTTGATCTTGCCGCCGCCGTGGCGCGGGTCGACGAAGGTTCCCAGACCGACCCGCGAAAGCAGGCCCGGCTTGCCGGCTGCGATATCTCTGAACAGGTGGGTGATGATCCCTTGGGGCAGGTTGTAGGCTTCGATTCGATCGCTCACAGCCAGTTGCTGCAGCTTTGGTGCCAGCCCCCAGTGACCGCCGATCACGCGCGCCACCAGCCCTTCGTGGCCCAGATGATTCAGCCCGCGATCCCTGCCGTCCCCCTGGCCGGCGGCGTAGACCAGCGTCAGGTTGCGCGGGCTGCCGGCCGGCGAGGCCGGGGGCTGCGGATCGAGGCCGAGAAAACGCCGTTCGAGCGCGACGGCGATGTTTTCCGCGAAGCCGATGCCGACGAAGCCGGCCGTCGCAACGGTATCGCCGTCGCGTATCCTGCGCACCGCTTCGGCCGCGCCGACGATCTTGTTGCGCCGCCCCACGGCTTGCCGCGGATCGCCCGGTGGCGGATGGGGCGCCAATGGCATGACATGCTCCTCACTCTTTTTGCTGTTGGTCTAGCGTACCATTTTTCGCTTGCCGGCAGATAAAGACCCCGACACGGCGCCGCCACGGTCGGCAAGATGCGGGCGTCGCAGGTACAATCCAGCCATTCTTATCTTCACGCGCAATTACCATGAGCGGACATCTCTACATTCTCTCGGCGCCCTCCGGAGCCGGCAAAACAACGCTGGTCCGTTTGCTGCTGGAAAAAGATCCGGGCATTCGACTGTCGATCTCGACTACCACCCGTTCGCCGCGCAAGGGCGAAGCGGATGGCCGCGAATACCATTTTGTCGACGTGCCGACTTTCCGCGAGCGGCTCGAACGCGACGAGTTCCTCGAATGGGCCGAGGTGCACGGCAACTACTACGGCACCTCGAAGCGCTGGATAGAAGCCGAGATGGCCGCCGGACGTGACGTGCTGCTCGAAATCGACTGGCAGGGCGCACAACAGGTTCGCAAAATCTTCCCGGGCGCGATCGGCGTGTTCATTTTGCCGCCCTCGCTGGAAACCCTCGAACTGCGTCTTTCGGGACGCGGCACGGATTCCGCCGAAACGGTCGCCCGGCGCATCGCCGCCGCACGCGACGAGATGCGGCATGTGGACGAATTCGACTATGTTATTATCAACGACAGGCTACAGCAGGCGCTGGACGAACTACTCCTGGTCGTCGGCGCTTCCCGGCTTGATACCGCGAGCCAGCGGCAGCGCCATTCCGCGCTGTTTTCATCATTACTCTGATTTGTTAGGATTTTGCCATGGCACGAGTGACCGTAGACGACTGTCTGCACCGCATCCCCAACCGTTTCCAGATGACGCTGGCGGCGACTTATCGCGCCCGCCAGATCACTTTGGGCGCCATGCCGCAGGTAGACGCGGGCCGGGATAAGCCGACCGTTATCGCCCTGCGCGAACTGGCTCTGGGCAGATACGGGGTGGAAATTCTCAAACGCGCCAACGGCTGACCGGGCCTAAGGCAACGTGGTGCGCAGATATGGGTTCGAGCACCGCGCCCGCCGCCGCTTCTGCCAACGCTTCTGCCAACACCCCCGACCTTGCGGGCGCGCCGGTATCCGCCGCCTGCGGATCACCACCGCCCGATAACCCGGCTCTCGCGGCCTTTGTCGGCAACTTGGCTTACCTCAAGCCGGAAGAAATCGATCTCGTTCTCCGAGCCTACCGTTTCAGCGAAACGGCGCACCAAGGACAGACGCGCCTGTCCGGCGAACCGTACATAACGCACCCGCTGGCCGTCGCCGGCGCGATGGCCGAGTGGCGGATGGACGTGCAAACCGTTATCGCCGCCTTGCTGCACGACGTGATGGAAGACACGTCGGTAAGCAAAGCCGAAATTGCCGGTACTTTCGGCAAACCGGTCGCCGAACTGGTCGACGGGCTCTCGAAGCTCGACAAGATCGAATTCCAGTCCTACCAGGAAGCGCAGGCCGAGAATTTCCGAAAAATGCTGATGGCGATGGCGCGCGACCTGCGCGTCGTGCTCGTCAAGCTTGCCGACCGCTTGCACAACCTGCAAACGATGTCGGCCGTGCGCCCGGAAAAACGGCGCCGCATCGCCCACGAAACGCTGGAGATCTACGCGCCCGTCGCCAACCGGCTCGGGCTGAACAAGCTTTACCGGCAGTTGCAAGATCTTTCCTTCGCGCATATCCACCCGCTGCGCTCGCGCGTGCTGGCGCGGGCGGTAAAGGCCGCGCGCGGCAACCGGCGCGAACTGCTGTCGCGCATTCTCGACGGCATTCGCGGCAAAATGGCCGAAGCCGGCATCGACGCGCAGGTGTTCGGACGCGAGAAGAGCCTGTTTTCCATTTATCGGAAAATGTCCGAAAAGCGCCTCAGTTTCTCGCAGGTGCTCGATATTTACGGCTTCCGCGTCGTCGTGCGCGATATTCCGACCTGCTACCTCGCCTTCGGCGCGCTGCATTCGCTGTACAAGCCCGTCCCCGGCAAGTTCAAGGACTACATCGCCATCCCCAAGGGTAACGGTTACCAGTCCCTGCATACGACGCTGATCGGCCCCTACGGGACGCCGGTCGAGGTGCAGATCCGCACAGAAGGCATGCACCATGTCGCTCAGGAGGGCGTCGCCTCGCACTGGCTGTACAAAGACAGCGAGGAGAGCGGCGCCGATTTGCAGCTCAAGACGCGCAAATGGCTGCAATCGCTGCTCGAACTACAGCACACGGTCGGCGATTCCTCGGAATTCCTAGAGTACGTCAAAGTCGATCTCTTCCCCGACGAGGTTTACGTTTTTACACCAAAAGGCAGGATCATGGCGCTGCCGCGCGGCTCGACCATCGTCGATTTTGCCTACGCCGTGCACACCGACGTCGGCCATCGCTGCGTCGCCGGGCGCATCAACCACGACGTGATGCCGCTGCGCACCGAGCTGTGCAACGGCGACCAGATCGAGATCGTTACCGCCGAACACGCCCATCCGAACCCGGCCTGGCTGAGTTATGTCAGGACAGGGCGCGCGCGCAACCGGATCCGCCATTTCCTGAAGACGATGCAGAACGACGGGTCGGGATCGCTGGGCGAGAGCATGCTGAACCAGGAATTGCGTGCGCTCGGCGTCGCGCCTCCCGAAGTTCCCGCTCTCGCCTGGGAACAGGTGTTGCGCGATTCGGGCAACAAGACGATGAAGGAGATTTTTGCCGACATCGGGCAAGGCCGCCGTCTGGCCGCGGTCGTTGCCCGCCGCCTGCTGACCGGCGACGAGTCGCCGCGTTCGGTAGACGGCACGGCGGCGCCGCTCGCTCCCCTGGTCATTCGCGGCACGGAAGGCATGGCCATCCAGCTCGCGCCGTGCTGCCAGCCGATCCCCGGCGACCCGATCATCGGTTCGATCCGCAAGGGTCAAGGCTTGCTGATCCACACGCACGACTGCCCGGTGATCCGCAAATCGCGCAGCAACGAGCCGCAAAAATGGATAGACGTGGAGTGGGAAGCGGAGTCCGGCAAACTGTTCAACGTGCGCATCAAAATTACGGCGAAAAACATGCGCGGCGTTCTCGGTCGCGTCGCCACCGGCATTTCCGAAGCGGGATCGAACATCGAACACTTTACGATGGACGAGAAGAACACCGGGTTGTACACCGAGCTGCACTTTATTGTCCAGGTATCCGACCGCGTGCATCTCGCCCAACTGATACGCAGCCTGCGCCGCATCCCGGATGTGGTACGCATCGGCCGCGAACGGGAGTAAGGAATGAAAATTCTCGTCCTCGGTGCCGGCGTCATCGGCGTCACCAGCGCGTGGTATCTGGCCAGATCGGGGCATAGCGTCACGGTGCTCGACCGGCAGCCCGCCGCCGGGCAGGAAACGAGCTTCGCCAACGGCGGACAGATCTCGGTATCGCACGCCGAGCCGTGGGCCAACCCGCATGCGCCCTTGCGCGCGCTCGCCTGGATGGGGCGCGAGGATGCGCCCCTGCTCTTCCGCCTGCGCTGGGATCCGGCGCTGTTCGGCTGGAGCCTGCGCTTTCTGCGCGAATGCACGCCGGCGCGCACGCGCGACAACATGCGCAACATCGTTTCACTGGCGCTCTATAGCCGTGGCCAGCTCCAGGCGCTACGCGCCGAAACGGGCATCGAGTACGACCATCTGGAGCGCGGCATCCTGCATGTTTATACCGACGCGCGGGAGTTTGCGTCGGCGACGGCCGTCGCGGCGGTATTGCGCGAGTTCGGCTGTGCGCGGCAGACGGTCGACGCCGACCGCTGCGTCGCCATCGAGCCCGCGCTGGCCGCCGCGCGCCCGTTGCTGGTCGGCGGCGACTATACGGCCGCCGACGAATCGGGCGACGCGCTGCGCTTCACACAAAATCTCGCCGCGCTGTGCGCCGCGCAGGGCGTCGTTTTCCGTTACGGCAGCGCGATCGAAAGGCTGGAGACGGCCGGCGGCAAGGTGGCCGGTGTGGTGGTAAAAAGCGCTCGGGGAAACGAACGGGAAAGCGAGCGCCTGAGCGCCGACGCCTACGTCGCCGCGCTCGGCAGTTACACGCCGCCGCTGCTGCGTCCGCTGGGTATCCACCTGCCGGTCTATCCGGCCAAGGGCTATTCGGCGACCTTGCCGCTCGGCGAGACGAGCGTGGCGCCGACCGTCAGCCTGACCGACGACGGTCACAAACTGGTGTTTTCCCGCCTCGGCCAGCGCTTGCGTATTGCCGGCACCGCCGAATTCAACGGTTACAACACCGGGTTGAACGACGTTCGCTGCCAGGCTCTGATGCGGCGCGCGAACGAATTGTTCCCCGATTTGCGCCCGGGCGGCGACCCCGTGTTTTGGGCCGGCCTGCGGCCGGCGACGCCGTCCAACATGCCCTTCATCGGCCGCTCGCCCGTGGGCAATCTTTACCTCAACACCGGCCACGGCACGCTGGGCTGGACGATGGCCTGCGGGTCGGGCCGCGCGCTGGCCGACATCGTCGGCGGCAAACCGCCGGACAGCCGGCTCGGGTTTTTGCTCGGGTGAGGCGGCGACAACGTGGGAAACGGAGACATCATGGCCGCCGTGATATATGAAGTTCGGGACAGTATCGCCACGCTCACGCTCAACCGCCCCGAGTCGCTCAACGCACTCGACCTGGAAATGATCGGCGACCTGCGTGCGGCCAGTTCCCGCGCCGCTTTCGACCCGGACGTGCGCGTCGTCGTCCTGCGCGGCGCGGGCGAGCACTTCATGGCCGGCGGGGATCTCAAGTGGTTTCGCGCGCAACTCGCGCTCCCGCCGCAGAAGCGCCGGCCGCTGCTGGAAAACACCATCGCGTCGGCTCATGCCTCCGTGCTGCAGTTCAAGGCGATGGAGAAGCCCGTCATCGCCGCCGTGCACGGCGCGGTGGCCGGTTTCGGGCTATCCCTGATGCTGGCTGCCGATCTCGTTGTCGCCGCCGACAACGCTTACTTCACGCTCGCTTATTGCCACATCGCGCTATCGCCGGACGGTGGCGCGACCTGGTCGCTACCGCGCCAGGTCGGCCTCAAGCAGGCGATGGAAATCGCCCTGCTCGGCGACCGCTTCGACGCTGCCCGCGCCCGCGAGCTGGGGCTCGTCAATCGCGTCGTGCCCGTGGGCGACCTTGCGGCCGAAACGCAAAAGCTGGCGCAGCGTCTGGCCGGCGGTCCGGCCGAAGCGTTGGGGCGAACCAAGGCGCTCATCAACCGGTCGCCCGACAACTCGCTGGCCGCGCAGTTGCTCGCCGAGCAACACTCGTTTGCGGCGTGCGGGGTACACGCCGATTTCTCCGAGGGGCTGGCCGCCTTCTTCGAGAAGCGCCCGGCGCGGTTCGCGGGGGACGAGTGATCAAGGCGGCGCCCGCGATCGCCGCCCGCCTGATCGACACCCACTGCCACCTCGATGCCGCCGAATTTTCCGGCGACCGGGACGCGGTGGTGTCCCGGTCGCTCGCGTCGGGGGTAGCGGCTCTTGTCGTGCCGGCTGTCGGGGCGGGCAACTTCGCCGCCGTGCGCGAGTGTTGCCTGCGCTATCCGACCTGTGTCCCGGCTTATGGTATCCACCCCATTTGCGCCGAACGCGCGGAAGAGGCCGACTTGGCGACGCTGCGCGCGTGGATCGCGCAAGAATTGGCGGGAGAACATCCGCCGGTCGCCGTCGGCGAGATCGGGCTCGATTTCTTCGTTCCCGATTTCGATACGGCGCGCCAGGAAGCCTTCTTTGTCGAGCAACTGAAAATCGCCCGGGATTTCGATCTGCCCGTTCTCCTGCACACCCGCCGCGCGCTTGACGCCGCGCTCAAGGACTTGCGCCGTATCCGCGTGTGCGGCGGCATCGCGCACGCCTTTAACGGCAGCCGGCAGCAAGCGGACGAATTCATCAAACTCGGTTTCAAGCTCGGCTTCGGCGGCGCCATGACCTACCCGGGATCAACCCGCATCCGGCGCTTGGCGGCCACCTTGCCGATCGGGTGCATCGTTCTGGAAACCGACGCGCCGGACATCCCGCCCGAATTTATCGGCCGCGCGCGCAACTCGCCCGGGTATTTGCCGCGCATTGCCGCCATTTTCGCGGCACTGCGCGGCATTTCCGTCGAGGAAGCCGCGTCCGCCACATCGGCCAACGCCTTGGCGCTATTTCACGCCGACAGAGATACCGCGCGCCACATTCGCATTGCAGGATCGCTACGCGGCGAGTAGCATGCATTTGCGGGTGCCCTGACGCCGGAAGCGGGTGGCCGTACCGTTAAAAAATGCGGCCGGGCGCCGGGTTCGTGCGCCACGCCTGGAGCCGAGCGAAGGTAGTTCAAGAAAACCAAGAGGGGGAGCGATGAGAAACTCGACTACACGTCGATGGCAGGGGGTAGTGGCCGGCTTGTGGCTGATTTCGGCGGGGGCTTTCGCTGCCGCCGAAATTAAGGAAGCAAAGGAAGCGCCACCGGTAAGACTGGACAGTACGGCCGACCACAGCAAGTTCAAGCAGTTGCAGGGGACGTTCGATTCCGGGCCAAAGGTCACCAAGGCCTGTCTTTCCTGCCACACGGAAGCCGCCCGGCAAGTGCATCGCACCAAACACTGGACTTGGGAATTCCTGAACCCGGACAACCAGCAGCGCCTGGGCAAGAAAAATGTTCTCAACAACTTCTGTATATCCATCTCGCAAAACTACCCGTTCTGCACTTCCTGCCACGTAGGCTACGGCTGGAAGGACAAGAATTTTGACTTCGCCGCCGAGGAAAACGTCGATTGCCTCGTCTGTCACGATACGACCGGCAACTACAAGAAATTGCCGGGGCTGGCCGGGCACCCGGCGTACAAGCCCGTCGAAACCCCTCCCGGTTCGGGCAACATGGTCAAGCCGCCCGACCTGGCCAAGATCGCGCAGAAGATCGGCAAAACCAGCCGCGACACCTGCGGCGCCTGCCACTTCTTCGGCGGTGGCGGCGACGGCGTCAAGCATGGCGACATGGACAGCTCTCTGGCGGCGCCCGACAAGGATCTCGACATCCATATGGACGCCACCGGCCTGGACTTTACCTGCGCCACATGCCACGCCACTTCCTCCCACGACGTGCCGGGCAGCCGTTACAAGCCGACGGCGACCGACAAGCACGGCGCCCATATTCGCGGCAAGATGGGTCAGGGCAACCCGGCCACCTGCCAGGCCTGCCACGGCAACACGCCGCACAAGGAAAAAGCGCGCCTGAACACCCACGCCGAGAAGATCGCCTGCCAGACCTGCCACGTTCCCACCTTCGCGCGCGGCGGCGTCGCCACCAAGATGTCCTGGGACTGGTCGACGGCCGGCCAGAAGGGCGCCGACGGTAAGCACATGACGAGGAAGGACGACCACAACCACGTCATCTACGATACGCGCAAAGGCGATTTCGTTCTCGGCGAGAAGGTCAAGCCCGAATACCGCTGGTTCAACGGCGACATCAGCTACACGCTGCTCGGCGACAAGGTCGAAAAATCCGATGTCCCGACCGGCGTCAACCGCATCGGCGGCTCGCCGGCCGACGGGCGCTCGATGATCTGGCCGATGAAAGTCATGCGCGGCGTCCAGCCATTCGACCCGATCAACAAGACGCTGGTCATGCCGCACACGGCAGGCAACGATGATATCGGCTTCTGGAAAAATCTCGAATGGGAGAAGGCCATCGCCGACGGCATGCAGAACATGGGCGCCCCCTTCTCGGGCAAGGTCGATTTCATCAAGACCGAAATGTTCTGGCCGATCACCCACATGGTGGCGCCCAAGGACAAGGCGCTCGCCTGCGCCGAGTGTCATTCGGCGGACAGCCGCCTGAAGGGCATCGACGGCATCTACATGCCGTCGCACAGCCAGAAGCGCTGGCTGGACATCGCCGGCTGGCTGGCCGCCGCCGCGACGCTGCTGGGCGTGCTGATCCACGGCGCATTGCGCATCGTCATGAGCAGGAGGAAGTAGTCATGTCCGCGACAAAAATCTACGTTTTCAAGCGTTTCGAGCGTTTCTGGCACTGGGCTCAGATGCTGCTCGTCCTTACCCTGCTGACTACCGGCTTCGAGGTGCACGGCGCCTACCGGCTGTTCGGGTTCGAGCGGGCGGCCGGCTACCACACCATCGCCGCGTGGTCGCTGGTCGGCCTGTGGGTGTTCGCCATCTTCTGGCACTTCACGACCGGCGAATGGAAGCAGTACATCCCGACGCTGGCCAAGGTCGACGCGATGATCAAATACTACGCGCTGGGGATTTTCACCGACGCGCCGCACCCGTTCCGCGCCACGCGCCTGAAAAAGCACAATCCGCTCCAGCGGCTCGCCTACCTCGGCGTCCTGCTGTTCATCAGCCCGCTGATCTGGGTCACCGGCTGGTTCTACATCTTGCACGACAACTGGACGGCGTGGGGTTGGGACAAATACCTCAGCCTGGAAACGGTCGCCTTCTTTCACACCGTCGCCGCCTTCATGATGCTGATCTTCCTGATCGCCCACGTTTACCTGACCACCGCCGGGCACACGCCCACGTCGCACATCAAGGCGATGATTACCGGCTGGGAAGAAGTCGGCGACGAAGAGACCGGAGCTCCGGCAGCGAAATGAAGGAATGAAATCCGGCGCCGGCACCGGTCGCTTACCAGGCTTTGCTTTCTTATCTCAACTTTGCAACAAGGAGTTCCCATGAAACGTTCCCTCATGTTGATCGCCGCCGTGCTCGGCTCCGTCGCCGCCGGCAGCGCTGTGGCCTACGATGCCGACTGGAAGCGTGGCCGGGTGTATTACCGGCAGATCTGCACCAGTTGTCACACCGCGCAAATGCCCAAGCCAATCGCGCCGAACGACAAGGTCAAGGCCGACTGGGCCGCCTATCTTCAGGCCGACAAGCACGCCAAGGGCAAGGAGACGGTCAAGCAGTATTTTGGTAAACCGTATCGCGCCAGCATCAAAGCCACCAACCAGGCGGCGGCAAAATTCGCCGAGGTGCCCGACCAGGATCTGCTCGACGACGTCAAGGCGTTCCTGCAAAAAGGCGCCAAGGACGGCGACGCGCCCGCCAGTTGCAGCTGACCGATAGCGCGGCCCGGGGCGCGGCGGGGTAAGCGTACCGCCGCGCCGCTTTCCTTCCAACGACTCGGAGACAGATCGTGTCTGAAGGTTCAAACTTGAGTAGCGGCCTGCGCGCCGACTACAAGACTATTTTCGTCGACCCCTGGTCGCCCCATGTCGGCGCCGTTCTGCTGGTGCTGGTCATCCTCGGCCTGATGGTCAACGGGCTGTTCTGGGGCGTTTTTGGTGGCCTCAAGCTTTGGGGCGACTGGTTCAACACCGCCATCGGGCTGGGCGGCCTGCTCAAGATCAAGGCGGAGCTCGACAGCCCGCTGATCGACCGCATGTCGCTGATGAACATCACCCTGATCGTCGGCGCCTTCGCGGCGGCGCTCATCTCCCGCCAGTTCGACTTCTACCGCGCACCCCGGCTCGAATACATCTGGGGCGCCCTGGGCGGCACGCTGATGGGCGTCGGCGCGACGCTCGCTGGCGGCTGCACCACGGGCGGCTTTTTTACGCCCGCCATGCACTCGTCGCCGGCCGGCTGGGTGATGGGCTTCGGCTTGGTCGTCGGCGCCGTCGCCGGCTTGAAACTGCTCATGTGGACGTTGGAAAACGTCGAATGGGGCATGCGGGTTCCGACACCGATCACACCCCCGCTACGCGCCTGGCACCCTTGGATCGGCGTGGCGCTGTTCTTTGCCATCGTCGCGTGGACGGTCGCCTGGTTCGGCGCCGGCGACGAGAAGCTGGTCAACCGCGCGATCATTGTCATCTCCGGCTTCCTGATGGGCTTCGTCATGCATCGCTCGCGCCTGTGTTTCGCTCGCGCCTTCCGCGAACCCTTCATGACCGCCGAGGGCGGCATGACCAAAGCCATCATCCTGGCGCTGGCCATCGCTATCCCGGCCGCGTCGCTGCTCTTCGAGAAAAAGCTGATCGACCCCTACATCGCCATTCCGCCGACCTTCTGGCTCGGCTCGTTGCTCGGCGGCTTGATCTTCGGCCTCGGCATGGTGTTCGCCGGCGGCTGCGCGTCGGGCGCCTTGTGGCGCGCAGGCGAGGGACATTTCAAGCTGTGGGTGGCGGTATTCTTCTTCGCCTGGGGCGGCTCGACCTTCTCGGGCATCCTGCGCCACTGGGACGTGATGACGCGCGACGTCGATCTGGAAAGCATCGAATTCACCAAGGTCGGCACCCAGGCTTACCTGCCCGACATGCTTGGCGGCTGGGGCTGGGCCTACGCCGTCGGCTTCGGCATATTGCTGGCATGGTATCTGGCGGTACGCTACAACGAATCGACGGAGAAGTTCACTGTCATTTGATTGCTTTCATATCAAGGAGGGATCCATGAAGACCGGATTGCACTACCTCGCCGTCGCGCTGGCCTTGATTGCGCCCGTTGGCCTGCCTCTGTCGGCCGCGATCTGGACGACCCCGGCTCATGCCCAACAGTTGCAGCCTAGGGAGGGCTGGTTCAAGGATCTCGCTGACTTCGATTTCGTGCGCCCGAACGTCGATATCCCCCCAAAGAATGGCATCATGCTTATAGACTCTCGCCCCGCCGCGCGCCAGTATGATCTAGGGCATATCCCGGGCTCCGTCAATATCCCCGACAGCCAGTTTGACAAACTGGCCGACAAGCTGCCAGCCGACAAGACGGTGCTATTAATCTTCTATTGCGGCGGTCTCGAATGCATGCTGAGCCACAACTCCGCTCAGAAAGCGGAAAAACTAGGCTATTCCAACATCAAGGTTTACGCTGCCGGCATGCCCGATTGGAAGGCTAGGGGCGGGACGGCATCGGTTTCTGCAGCCTACCTGAAGAAGCTGATCGACGAGAGCGGCAAAGGTGGCACGCCCTATACGCTGGTAGACGCGCGCCCGAAGCGGGTCGCCGACAAGGGTATGATTCCGACCGCGATCAATATTTCGGACACCGAGTTCGACAAGCATGTGGACAAACTTCCGGCCGACAAAGCGTCACTGCTTATCTACTACTGCGGCGGTCTCGAATGTGTTCTTTCCGACAAGTCAGCCGACAAGGCGCGCAAGCTGGGCTACAACAACGTCGTCACCTACCCGCCAGGGCATCCCGAGTGGGAAAAAATCCACGGCAGCGGCACCGCTGCGTCTGGCGGCGCGACGGACAAAGGCACCAAGCCCACAACGCCCGCACTGGAACCGGGCAAGGAAAAGGGTTCGGTAACGCTCGCGTCTTTCGAAAAGGCATGGAAGGAGAATCCTGGCGCGATCAATCTCGTGGACGTGCGCGACGCCAAAGAATTCGCCGCCGCCACCATCAGAGGCGCGGCAAGCGTTTCGATCAACGACTTGGAAAGGAAGCTTGACCTGCTGCCCAAGGACAAGCCGACGGTCTTCATCTGCGGCACCGGCGCCCGAGCCGGCGAAGCCTACGACACCGTGAAGCTGCTGCGTGGTGACCTGCCGGTGTTCTTCTTGGACGCCGAGATCAAATTCAACCCGGACGGCACTTTCAGCGCCAGGCAAAAATAAGCCATAACGCTGCCCGCCCGACGAATACGGGCGCTGCAACCGTCCCTATTCCACGTCCTCCCAGCCGGTAATCATCGCCTTGAGGTGAGCAACAGGTCCCGATAGCGCCAGGTAGACGTGCACGATGAAGAACCAGAGCACGAGAAAAGCGCCGAAGGTGTGGAACAAAGCAATCCACTCAAGCGCCAAGAGATTGTCCACTCCCCACGCCGGCCACTGCGGGTAAAACAGGTAAAGCAACCCGGAAATCCAAACGATGGGCGACATGAACGATAAAAACGCCAAGTAGGCAAGGCGTTGCAGGGGGTTATGCTTCTGCGTGGCGCTTTTGTGAAAGGGGCTGGAGGCGCCGGTAAAAATTCCGAAAAGGTAATAGAAAAACATTACGTCTACATTCCGCAACGAGGGAATGTACTGCCGCCACTCGCCGGTGGTGAACTGCCAGACGACGGCAAACGCCCAGATCGTCAGCAGCGACCACGCCGCCGTGGTGTGGTAGACGGCTGCGTCGCCAAAGCCGAACAAGGTATAGAAGCCGTGCACCTCGAAGCCGGTAAGCATCATGACGACGATCAGAACGGCTTGCGACCAGTGCCAGAAGCGCTCGAAACGTTTGAAGATAAAAAGCCGTTCGGCCACGATCAGACTCCTTTTCTGGTCGAAATATAGCGGATTCCGCCGTGAATCAGGACACCTAGAAAAATCAGCACGGAAAGAACTCCCGCGCCCCAGTCGAACCAGGGCTTGGCATCCCGCCCCGGCAAATAGACGCCCCCGATATTCTTCATGCGCCCGTCGGGGCTATGGCACTGAATGCAGTTCAGCGCGTCTTCCTTGGGCGCGACCATGTGCGCTATCGGCCAGCGCATTTCGGTGCTGACGAACCCGTATTCGCCGCTGAAGGGCAAGCCGGCCGCTTTCATGCCGGCGCCTATCGCTTTGACCCAGTCGAAGTTGTGCCACAGCGCAGTGTCGTCCTCGCCGGCCGTGTGGGCGACGATCAACGTGTTGTTCACCTTGTCGTATGCCTGTTTTCCGGTATGCACTTTCATCGGCCAAATGCGCGAATCGTCGCCTGCCGGGCTGCCCTCTGGCCGGTTGATTTTCACCACCTGAGCCGGATCGATTTTGTCGCCAACGGCCTTGTAGTCGAACTTCCCGTTGAACCAGACGTACTCGGGTATGACATAGGAGTCCCAAACGAACGTGCCCTTCTTCGTATCGAAGGCGCGTCGGCCCGCACTGTCCTTGGTCACCACCGGCTTGCCGTCCGGCCCCATTTTGGTCGCGGTAGACCAGTCCCAGCTCATTTCAGTGCCGATCGGATCGCGGGCGAACTCGGGAATATGGCAGGTCTGGCACGCGACCCTGGCCGTATGGTCGTTGAGCAAAGACAGCCGGCCGGAATGCGGCGTATTGCCGTGACACGCCTGGCAGGCTTCCGGCGCGGCATCGGCCTTGCCGCGTATATGCGCCGCACCTTTTTCGGCGGCCGGGAGCTGATAGCGGCTGCCCGCAACCTGGTGCCCGGAAGTCTGGTGACACTTGGTGCAAGTGAAGTTCAGCCCCTCTGCGTTCATGTGCACGTCGAGGTATTTTCCCGGCTTTTTCAGCGCGCTGCTCAGGTCGCCATGTTTGGTGCCGTCGCCCCCGGCACCGTAGAAATGGCAGGCACCGCAGTTGCTGCGACCGGACTTGCCGATACGCTGGGCGATCTTTTTCAGATCGGCGGCCTCGACAAATTTCCCGGAGTGCGGCGGAAATTCCTTGCGTTCGTAAACCGGGTGCCCGGCGTCGCCCGGCAGCTTGCGGTAAGTCGCCGTGGTGTCGTGGCAGACCAGGCAGTCGACGTTCTCTTCGCTGGAAAAGTCGAAGTTGCCGTCTTTCCAGCCGTAGCCGACGTGACATGCCATACAGTCCTTTTCGTTGGAGATCGGGCTGGTGCAATAGTTGTTGATGACGTTCTTTTTGCCGAGACGCTTTTTGTTTTCGGGATTGACCACATCCCAAGTCCAGTGCTTGGTGTGCTGCACCTGCCGGGCGGCCTCGTTGTGGCAGGACAAGCAGGCCTTGGTGACCTCCGGCCCCGACTTGAATTCCTTGTCCAGCTCCCTGAACCTGGAGTGATCCGCCGTGCTGGCGCCTTTCCTGAATTCGGCCGAGGTCGCGGCGTTGAACGGCACACCGGACGCGGCGGCCGGATCGGCGGACGACGCAACGGCACCCGCTGGCTGCGGCGATGTCGCCGAAAACGCGCTGGCGCAGATCAGCGCGGCACCCACCGTCCATGCGGCGATGGCGGCTCTTGATATTGACAACATGCATCCCCTCCCGAAGCGTCGTTCTATGGAATCGTGCGGCGCGGACGGCTCAACACCCGCCATCCGCGCCGGAACCGGCGCCCGGCCCGCCCGCTCCCGGCGTACCCTCTATCATCTTCGGCGCGGGCTTGCTGGCGTCGAACTCCAAGAACTTCGCCTGATCGTTGGCGACATTTGCCATGATGCCGCCGACTTTTGCACCAAACAGGCGGCCGATCAGTGCCGCATTCATGGTCGCAATGTAGACCTTCCCGTCATTTTTCTTATAGACGGAGACCTTGCAAGGCATGAGGATCGAGAGAAAACGAAGGTTGTCGTCCTTCAGGATCGGCCCGGAATAGCGGGTGCTGCACCCCTCGACCATGAGCACCGGGAGCACGTTTCCGCCATCCTTCTGGATTGGCTTGGCGGCGTTCCGCAACCCCGAAAGCGACCAGCCGTTTCCGGCATTTTGCATATTCTCCTGGATCCGGGCCACCGTTTCCTCGACGCCGAAGGGACTGACGCGCTCGCTGAACATCAGCGACGAAGCCGAATGCCAAAGAAGCGCTGTTACACTGACCGCTCCAAGCAAAAAGCTGGCGATAATCTTGACCATGAAATACCCCCTCCATTAAATTTGTTCGCTTGTCCACCAGAGACAAATTCTTATTTTCCATACAACACGGGCAGGCAATTTCCATCCCCGCGAATTCCTGTTTTACGCGACGCTATTGTCGCGGGCAGGCGTCGGCCTGATAGCGTGACGCCGTGTTTTCGCCCGGACGTTACGGGCGACCGGTGTCAGGCGTGCCTATTGCCGGCCCACTATTGGTGCCGGGATTTTGCGTAACCCGAGAGACCATGACTCCATCGCGACGTTTGCCGGTTGCATGGGCGCTTCCATGAAGCTCACGACAAAGCGGTCTCCCATGTCGGCGACGCCGATCGAACGCGGGCGAAGCGCCAGAATTTGCGGGTTGGGGAGCGCGAACCCGAAGCAGAAGACGATGTCCACCGCCGCGCAAATTCCCGGATCGATCTCGCCTCCAATTTTCCGGGTATGTGCGAAATGGTCGAACACGCCGATAAACTGCACCTTCGGGTTTTCGGCGATACGTGCCCTGAAATAATCGCCCACCTCTTCCACCGTCCGACAAATGCAGTCGGGCTTTTTCAATTCGAGAACCATTACCGGGTAACGGTCGTTCAGCATGCTTTTTTTCATCTTGACCCCGATCTGTTTTCGATGCCCGCTCAGTGATCGCGGCGATGGAGCAACTGTTGTGCCAAGCGTCCTTCCAGCAGCGCGGCAACGGCTTGATCGGGGTCGCTCTCCAAGGTATCGACCGTTTGGATACCCTTTTGCGTCAGTCGGCTACGCAAACGCTGCCCCATCCCTGCGGAGATAAGGATATTGATGTGGCACAGCGGATGCGCCCCGATAACCGACGACTGGTGGAAACCTTGTCCCGGCGAGAGTTCGAGCAACGTTTTACCGCATACCTCCCCGTTGTCGACCTCGTAGATCCAGAACTTGCGGCACTTTCCAGCGTGTTCGGTAATGGTTTTTCGATTCTGGCTGGTAATGGCAATCTGCATGAATAACCCCTAAATTGTTGTCGAAAAGTCGATCCCGAAAGCGGGTGCCCGATGTGTCGAACCCCGGTCAAGACACACTGTTCTTGCAACACACCCCGCAGAATTCAAAGGCGACTCTTAATCAAATACCGTGCCAACTTTCTTGTTCTGTTGGTTTCGCCATATAACCAATAAGTTGGGATTATCGAGATCGATGGCAAGGAGTCGCGCTTACGCCACAACTGCCACACTGGCAGCGGCGACGGTGCGGATTTGGCAGCGCCGGCAGGTGCGATGACCGCCGATACCCTGTCTCTAACCAGGCTGGGGCAAAGACAACCTCCCCTACGACAAAGAAGACCCGGTTCAAACGGCAGACTACGCGTCGCGCGTCGGGAAAGGCGCGGTCAGGGAAGAAAAATACACGGTCGGCCTGTGGACGCACCTGCGGGACAAGTTTTCCGGGGAGGCGCTGCGCGATGCCGAGCTGGCGGTGCTCGACGAGTACGGCGAGGACTACCTCAAACCCGTGCAGCGCGCGGCGATCGCCGAGTACGGCGCGGGCGTCGGCGAAACGATCATGGCGATGCCCGCCATGCTGCGTAAGCATATTTTCCGAAAGATCGACAAGCGCTTCCGGCTCGTCAAGCCCGAGGCCGTCAGGCTGGAGAAAGGCGCGGCGGCGGATACGGTGCCGCAGAGCGCGGTCTCCGCGTTCGAGGCGCTGGGGGACTACCAGGACATGCTGTCGGCGGTCGCCGCGCTGATGGAACACGACCCGAAGTTCACCGGGAGGATCGGCTACAAGCTCCACCCGGGCAGCCGTGTGACCTGGCTGTCGGGCGGCCCCCTGGCGCAGCTCCCCCCAGCGATGGCGCTGGCCCTGCACCGGAATGCGGTGGGCGACGCGCGGAAGCAGGCGGCCAAGACGCTGCACGGCGGAGACCCGTCCTCCGAAAAACTCGCGTTCGCCACGACGTTCGAGGGCAAGGTCGCCGCCCTGGAGGAGTTGCAGAAGAAAACGGAGTCGATGGAGTTCTCCTTCTATCTGGCGGGCGTGTTGCGCAAGGGTGTGCCGGGGGAGATCGAGAAGCTGTACCGGGATCTGCGCGACAACTCCGGGGAGTGGGGGAGCAACCACCAGTCCCCCGCCGACGCCCCGCAGGGCGGCAACGTCGCGCGCGAGGCGGCCGGCAGGGCGATCCGCGATAGCGACGATGTCCGTTACCAGCAAACCCTGATCGGGCAGGCGAGAAAGAACGGACAGTGGCTCCCTCCCCTCGGCCCGCAAGGCGGCGCCAAGGGGCCGCGACCGCAAGGGGATACCGTCGAAGAGGAGCCCCGGATCTACCGCGATCACCGGGGGCTACAGAACGGCGTCCCCGACGGCGGCCTCGGCGCGACGCACATGCCCGACAGGGTGTCGGAGATCGTTTACCCGGAAGACATGGCGCCGGTCGTCAGGGACATCCCGCGCACCCGGCGGGCCGACCCCGTGACCGACGCGCGCGACTGGGCGTTCGAGAAGCTGCGCAAGGGGGTTCCGGCGTTTAACGCGGCGAGGGCGAAGCTGTCGGCCGATCAAGAGAAGACCTTGAAGAAGGGCGTGCTAAACCTGTACAGGATGCCCCCGTCGGCGATGCTCTCCGAGCTGGACAGCGAGATGAGCGAGGAGGATGTCGGGCGTATAAAGTCGCGCATCGAACGCATTCTCCCGGAAATTGCGGGTAGAGTGAACGCCCTTACCAACGGGGACGAGGTGTCAGATGACGGAGGAAGAGCTGGCGGAAGAGGAGGAAGCGATCGCGCAAATCAGGAGAGACTGGGCGGTAGACTCCCCTCGGAATCAGGAGTACGTGGACAGGGCGATCGGGTCGGGGGAGCGCAAGCGGGTGCTGGCGGCGCGGGCGGCGATAGCGGCCGGGTAGCTTCCGCCGCCGAGCTGGGAGCAGAAAAAACCGCCCGGCAAGACCCCGTAGCCGGCAAGCTCCGAGCCTACCTCCGGCTAGCCGAGGCGCACGGCCACCTGGCGCCGCTCGTCGGCGCGCTGCGGCGCGCGGTTTCCGACCACGCGG
>JACQYA010000039.1 GCA_016208425.1 Betaproteobacteria bacterium | reverse complement strand
TCCAGCTCGAAAACGTCGTGCCAGTGGGCCTCAAGCTCGTGTTCGAGCCGCACATCTTTGGCGGTTTGTGCTGTTATGTGGTCAGCGTCGTGATCTGGATCATGGCGCTGTCGCGCGTGCCGGTGTCGATCGCCTACCCGATGCTGTCGATCGGTTACATCGCCAATGCCTTCGCCGCCGCTTGGCTGTTCGGCGAGTCGGTTACCGTACAAAAGCTGGTTGGCATCGGCTTCATCGTGGTCGGCGTCTATCTGGTGGCCAGGTCGTGAACGCCGCGCCGTTGCCGGAGTTCCTGCCGTTCACCCGCCCGGCCATCGACGAGGAGACCATCGCTGCGGTCGGCGACGTGCTGCGTTCCGGCTGGATCACCAGTGGCCCCAAGGTACAGGCTTTCGAGGCGGCGCTCTCGGCGCTGTTCGGCGGACGCACGGTGCGCGCCTTCAACTCCGGCACCATCACGCTGGAGATCGCGCTGCAACTCGCGGGGGTCGCGCCCGGCGACGAAGTCATCACCACGCCGCTTTCGTGGGTCGCCACCGCCAACGTCATCCTGCACCTCGGTGCCCACCCGGTGTTTGTCGACATCGACCCACTGACGCGCAATATCGACCTGGAGCAGATCGAAGCAGCCATCACCCTGAAAACGAAGGCGATCATCCCGGTCGACCTGGCCGGACTGCCGGTCGACCGCGACCGGCTGTATGCCATCGCCCGCCGCCATGGCTTGCGCGTGATCGAGGATGCCGCGCAGTCGCTGGGCAGCAACTGGAAGGGCAAGGCAATCGGCGCCGATGGCGATTTCGTCTCGTTCAGCTTCCACGCCAACAAGAATCTGACGACCGGCGAAGGCGGCGCGCTGGTGCTGCCGGCCAACATCGATCCGGCGCTGTGCGAGCGCCTGCGCCTGCAAGGCGTCAAGCGGCAGGGCGGCGGCGAGATGGACGTGGATGTCGCCGGTCACAAAGGCAACCTGACCGACATCGCCGCCGCCATCGGGCTGGGTCAGCTCAAGCATCTGGCGGCCTTCACCGAGCGTCGCCGGGCGCTCGCGCGGCGCTATATGGCAGCCCTGGAGGCCGCGCCAATACTGGGTCTACGGTTACCGCTCGCAGACTTTGCGCAGTCCAACTGGCACATGTTCCAGGTGCTGTTGCCGCTGGAGCGCATGAGCCTTTCGCGCGCCGGGTTCATCGCCGCTCTGCGCGAACGCAACATCGGCGCCGGTGTCCATTACCCGGCGATACATCTCTTTTCCCTCTATCGCGCCCTCGGCTACCGGGAAGGCGACTTCCCGCACGCGGAAGATGTCGGCCGGCGCACGCTGACGCTGCCGCTGTTTCCGGCGATGAGCGATGCCGATGTCGGTGCGGTATGCGCTAACATGGCCGACCTTCTGAACAACGCACCGTTATGACCCCCCCAGAACTCTCCGTCATCATCCCTGTTTTTAACGAGGAAACCGGCCTGCAAACGCTGTTTGACCGCCTTTACCCGGCGCTCGACGCGCTGGGTACGTCGTATGAAATCGTGTTTATCAACGACGGTAGCCGCGACCGCTCGGCGGCGATGCTGCGCGGCCAGTTCCAGGTGCGGCCGGACGTGACGCGCGTCATCCTGTTCGCCGCCAACGCCGGGCAGCACATGGCGATCATGGCCGGTTTCGAGCGCTGTCGCGGCGACATCGCCGTCACCATAGACGCCGACCTGCAAAACCCGCCCGAGGAAATCGGCAATCTGGTCGCCAAGATGCGCGAGGGGCACGACTACGTCGGCAGCATCCGCCGGGATCGCCAGGATACGGCCTTCCGCCGCTACGCTTCGCGCGCGATGAACCGCTTCCGCGAAAACATCACGCGCATCAAGATGACCGACCAGGGCTGCATGCTGCGCGCCTATAGCCGGAGCATCGTAGACGCGATCAACAGTTGCCGCGAAGTCTCCACCTTCATCCCGGCGCTGGCCTACAGCTTCGCCCAGCGGCCGACGGAAATCGAGGTCGCGCACGAAGAACGCCACGCCGGCGAGTCGAAATATTCGCTCTACGCGCTGATCCGGCTCAATTTCGACCTGATGACCGGTTTTTCGCTGGTGCCGCTACAGGCGTTTTCGATGGCGGGGATCGTCCTTTCCTTGCTGTCGGCGCTTTTCGTCGTGTTTCTCGCGCTACGCCGTTTTGTCGTCGGCCCGGAGGCCGAGGGCGTGTTCACGCTGTTCGGCATCGTTTTCTTCCTGATCGGCATCGTGCTTTTCGGCGTCGGGCTGATCGGCGAATACGTCGGCCGCATCTACCTGCAAGTCCGCCACCGGCCGCGCTATCTGATCGACGCCGTGCTCGAACAGGCGGTCAGCGACGGGTCAGCTTCCGGCGCTAAGATCGGTTCCGTCCTCTCCTCAAAACAGGACAGCAGCACATGACGCGCGCCGTCGTTCTGGCTTACCACAACGTCGGTGCGCGTTGTCTTTCCACGCTGCTGGCGCACGGCATCGCCATTCCCCTGCTGCTCACGCACCGCGACAATCCGGCGGAAAACATCTGGTTCGATAGCGTCGCCGATCTCGCCGCGCGTTACGATATCCCGACGATTACGCCCGACGATCCCAATACGCCCGAGGTTATGGCGCAGATCGCCGCCGCGCAACCCGATTTCCTCTTTTCGTTCTATTACCGGCACCTGCTCGGCCCCGAGGTGCTGGCGCTCGCGCCGCGCGGCGCCTACAACCTGCATGGTTCGTTGCTGCCGAAATATCGCGGGCGTGTGCCGGTGAACTGGGCCGTGCTGCACGGCGAGCGCGAAACCGGCGCGACGCTGCACGAAATGGTCGCCAAGCCGGACGCCGGGCGCATCGTCGCGCAGTTCCGCGTACCCATCCTGCCCGACGACACCGCCTTCGAGGTGTTCAACAAGCTCACCGTCGCCGCCGAAATAACGCTCGACGGCGCGCTGCCCGGCCTGGTCGCCGGCACCGCACCGCATCATATCCAGAACTTGACGCAAGGCAGCTATTTTGGCGGCCGCAAGCCCGAGGACGGGCGGATCGACTGGTCGCGGAGCGCCGAAGCCATCCATAACCTGATCCGCGCCGTGGCGCCGCCGTATCCGGGCGCTTTCTTCGACCTCGGCGGAGAGCGCTTGGTGGTAGCGCGCAGCCTGCGCCAGCCGTACAGAACAACCCGCCCGGGCGGCCCGGGCATCTATGTCGACGGGCAGCATATACTCGCCGATTGCGGCGAGGTCGGAAAGGGCGGCGTGCTGCGGCTGCTCTCGCTCGAATACTGCGGCCATGCACGGACATCGGCCGATTTTGTCGCGCGCTTCGGCAGCGGTAAAATCGCGCTTCAAGCGCCACGCTAGAAGAAACAACTTTCCGGAATCCCCGACCCCCCCATGAAAAAAATCCTCATCCTCGGTGTCAACGGCTTCATCGGCCACCACCTTTCCCAGCGCATCTTGGACACCACCGACTGGGAGGTGTACGGCATGGACATGAACAGCGAGCGCGTCGCCGACCTGATGCACGCATCCGGCAAGCCCGCACGCTTTCACTTCTTCGAAGGCGACATCATGATTAACAAGGAGTGGATCGAGTATCACGTGCGCAAATGCGACGTGATCCTGCCGCTCGTCGCCATCGCCACGCCGGCCACCTATGTGAAAGAGCCGCTGCGCGTTTTCGAGCTGGATTTCGAGGCCAATCTGCCGATTATCCGCCAGGCGGTGAAGTATAAGAAGCGCGTGATTTTTCCGTCGACCTCCGAAGTCTACGGCATGTGCAAAGACCCGGAATTCGACCCCGAAAAATCCGAATTCGTGCTTGGCCCGATCAACAAACCACGCTGGATCTATAGTTGCGCCAAGCAGATGATGGATCGCGTGATCCACGCCTACGGCCAGCAGGAAGGGCTGGATTACACGCTGTTCCGCCCGTTCAACTGGATCGGCCCCGGCCTCGATTCGATCTACACGCCGAAGGAAGGTTCGTCGCGCGTGATTACCCAGTTCCTCGGCCACATCGTGCGCGGCGAGCCGATCAAGCTGGTCGACGGCGGCAGCCAGAAGCGCGCCTTTACTTACGTGTCGGACGGCATAGACGCGCTGATGAAGATCATAGCCAACAAAAACGGTATCGCCGACCGGAAGATCTACAACATCGGCAATCCGGGCAACAATTTCTCGGTGCGCGAACTGGCGCACATGATGCTCGACCTCGCCAAACAGTACCCGGAATACGCGGCCACCGCCGCGCAGGTGCAGATGCTGGAAACCACGTCGGGCGAGTACTACGGCCAGGGCTACCAGGACACGCAGCACCGCGTGCCGAAGATCGACAATACGAAGGAAGACCTCGACTGGGCGCCGCAGGTCGATATGAAAACCGCTCTCGAGAACATCTTTGAAGCTTATCGCGGCGACGTTGCCGAGGCGCGCAAGCTGGTCGATTGAGGCTGTCTGCAAAGCCCCTTCGCACGGCCGGGCAGCGGCGAAAGCCGCCCCCGCCTTTTTTGCCCAGCCTTGACCTTTCTGTTTGCCATCCATGAAACGTATCGCTCTCAAGATCGACGTCGACACCTATCGCGGCACGCTGCACGGCGTGCCGGCGCTGGTCGACCTGCTGCGCCGGCACGACGCGCAGGCCAGCTTCCTCTTCTCGCTCGGCTCGGATCACACCGGGCGCGCCATCAAACGCGCCTTCCGGCCCGGCTTCATGAAGAAGGTGAAACGCACCTCGGTGTTCGAACACTACGGCCTGCTGACGCTGCTGTACGGCACCCTGCTGCCCGGCCCGGACATCGGCCGAAAATGCGCCAACATTCTGCGCGCCGTGCGCGACGGCGGCTTCGAGGTCGGCATTCACTGCTGGGATCACGTGCGCTGGCAGGACGGCGTCGGTGCCGCGAACAACGCTTGGGTCGAGGACGAAATGGGCAAGGCCGTGCGCCGTTTCGAGGAAGTTTTCGGCGAAGCGCCGAGAACGCACGGCGCCGCCGGCTGGCAGATGAACCGCCACGCCTTGCGCCTGACGCAGCGCCTCGGCTTTACCTACAGCTCGGACGGACGCGGCACGCATCCCTACCTCCCGGTCATCGACGGCGAAATTGTAGCCTGCCCGCAATTGCCCACCACTTTGCCGACGCTGGACGAACTGATCGGCGTCGATGGGCTGACCGCCGAAACGGTCGCCGAGCACTTGCTCCGGCTTACGGCATCGGCGAGCGGCGACCAAGTGTTTACGCTGCACGCCGAGCTGGAAGGCATGAAGTTGTCCACAGTTCTCGACCGGCTGCTCGCCGGGTGGAAAGCGCAGGGCCACGCACTGGTCGCCGCGCGCGACATGGTTGCCACGCTCGATACGACAAAGCTCCCGCACCACGAAGTGCGGTTTGAAGAGATCCCCGGCCGCTCCGGAAGCCTGCTGGTTCAAGGGCCGGAGTTTTTGGCCTGAATTTGCGTGGCGCCATGAAAAAAGGCGGCCGCAGCCGCCTTTTTTGTACGAATCGCGCCACTCGCGATCAGTCGCGTTCGCCGCCAAAAGCCATCAGCAGGTTCAGCAGGCTGACGAAAACATTGTAAACGTCGAGATACACCATCAGCGTTGCCGAAATATAGTTATCCTCGCCGCCATTCACGATACGGCTGATGTCGTACAGGATGTAAGCCGAGAATATCAGCACGGCCACCGCCGAGATGGTCAGCGACAGCGCCGGAATCTGGAAGAAGATGTTGGCCAGCGCCGCCAGCAGCACGACTACCATGCCGATGAAGAGGAATTTGCCGAGGAAGCTGAAGTCCTTCTTCGTCACCGTCGCCACGCCGGCCAGTGTGAAGAAAATCGCCCCGGTACCGCCGGCCGCCATGGCGATCAGCGATCCGCCGTTCGAGAAGCCCAGCGCCACCTGCAGAATGCGCGACAGCATCAGGCCCATGAAGAAGGTGAAACCGAGCAGCAGGGCGACGCCCAAGCCGCTATCCTTCGTCCGCTCGATGCCCCACATGAAACCGAAAGCGATGCCCATGAAGAGCATGAAGGAAATCAGCGGGCTGCCGGCGAAGAAAGAAAACTGCATCTGCACGCCGACGAGCGCACCGATCACCGTCGGAACCATCGTTAGCGCGAGCAGCATATAGGTGTTGCGCAAGACCTTGTTCTGTTGCAGCGACACTTCCGGTGTCGCCTGACCTGCGATTTGAAATTGCGGTTGCATCAATTCGTTCTCCTCTTGTGGAATGACAACTGTACGCTAAGACTAACGAAACATGGAAAAAGTTTCAACCCGGCCAATCCACACTCGCGTAGGCTCGAAGAGCCGCCGAACGGGCTTTCTGGTTTGGATACTTCGCCGTGTGTCGTCACACCTCGCCACGGAGCGGGCCGCAGGCGTCTGTGCTATCATGCGCCGGCTCTGGAAGCGTGGCAGAGCGGTCGATTGCACCGGTCTTGAAAACCGGCAAAGGGCAACCTTTCGTGAGTTCGAATCTCACCGCTTCCGCCAGACAGCAAACAAGCGCCCTACGTGGCGTTTTTTCATGCTACCCCTCAAACAACCCACCAAAGAAAAAACGCTTGGACGGTATGGCGGCTCGTTCTGTTCGGCAGTGGGTGAAACAGGCTTGTAACGTTACATCGCCGCTACGGGAATGGCAATCGTTGCGACTTCTCGCCGTCGGCCATTTTCTGAGTGCGAAGGGATGCGCCGGATTGAGCGGAACGGTCGGCTACGGTTTCAAGGCCGGTAAGATTACCGGATTGGAAACGTTCTCAGGCGCGCACGCGACGACTCACTGTCTGCGAAAACGCTTGAAACGACATCCCCGCCAATAGCGGGTATGTGTCAGAAGCCGGCGAGCATATCGTCAAGCGTTTGTGCAGGCTTGCCGCGCATTTCTTCGGCATTCTCGAATCGCATCACTTCAACGGCATCAGCCGTTCGCCCACAAGCCCGGTCGAGCAATTCCCGTGCGGCAGCGAGTCGGACTTGCTCGTTTTGTGCGCTCGCCATCAGCATGACTAGCGCCTCGATTGCCTTGTCCGCATGGAGCATTGCAGCGGCTCTAACTTCGCGGCTCACCTTGTTTTGGACGCCCTTTTGCCTGCCGCCAGTCTTCGGTCGTGATGTAGTGGTCATTAATCTAATCCTTTCCACTTTAGATTGGGCTATGCGGCACGCTGGCGGCTTCCACAAGCCACCGCGCGCCCTTGTGGCTAGTGCATGCGATGGAACCGCGCCGCCAACGCCTTGTTGATATGCTCTTGCGCTTCCCGCCGAACTGACGAGACGCGCACCGGCACCCTCACAAACTCGCCAATTTCGCTATCCCACGATCCGGCCGATTCGTCACTGTCGCGGACGCGGCTGTAGTCGTCAGCAACATCAGGCTCGTCGTCGTGGAAGGCGGTTTGCAACGGTTTGGGGGATGTAATGGGCGGAGATTCGGGAGCGAACCCTACACAGGATAGGGTTCGCTCTTTTTCCGCGCCCTGAGCGTCGAACCCTATAGGCTTTGAACGACCGGCAAACCCTATAGGCTTCTCGGGCGTGCAGGGCTTCGTCATGATTTGAACGAACGTTTTTTTGCTCTTTGGCGGGTGCGGTACTGACAGCGACAAGGCGGCGAGCAGCGCGACAGGATCACGCCCGATGGCGGCCGGCATCGCGGCCTCAACGTCCGGGCGATCCATCAGACCAGCGTCAGACTGTAGCGCGGTCAATGCCAACGATGCCGACTTCGCCCTTGTTGCTGCGCTAAGGCGTTGCGCGGCCTTCGGACGTGACAAGCCGTGCGGTTGTCCCACTGACTCGTAAAAGTCGGTCTGCATGGCTTGCAGGCGCGTCCGATTGCCAACAATGCCGCTGCCCTGCATCCGGCCTTCGACAAGCGGCAGCAAAATGATGTGGCAGTGCGGAGCGGCCTCGTCGTAGTGGGTCGTCGTTGGCAACGTCGGCCCCAGTGTCCGGCAGGTCGAGCCAGTACGGCACTTTGAAGCTGTCGGCACCGGCCTGGAGTTGCCCGGTAATCGCTGAATTGGGGCCGGCGACGCCGGACAGGAAGAAGGCGTTG
>JACQYA010000038.1 GCA_016208425.1 Betaproteobacteria bacterium | reverse complement strand
TGCGCAAGGTCTGGTCGCCCGGTCCGGGCTCTTTGGCCGCAACGCCGATGCTTTGCCCTTCCTTGACCCGCTTCGCCGCCAGCTCCATCTCTTGCCTCCAATAGTACGTCACCCTCGGCAGGCTAGATTTCGGGGGAAGCTTACCGCCCCAGTTCCTCGATAGTTAGAACAGAATGCAAAATCAGGAAAAACTGGTAGCATGAACCACGCCCTTTGGCAGACGAAATCTCGAATGCACCTCCGCGAGCCCGTACCGGACAGCCGGCATTCCGTCCCCGTCGCATGGGCGACACCGACCAAGCATCTTCATAATTTCTTACTAATGTGGTATTTTAATTTACAGCAAGACATAAAGAGCGACAAAACACAGTCCAAGAGGCTCGGTGAAATGCCGAAAAGCCCGGGCAGGTGACTACTGGGAGGAGGAGAATGGGAAACGCGCGCGTCGTCGGGGTTCCGGCGAAATCGCGGCTGAACGCCGTGCCCGCGACGGTGACGGACCGCAAGGTCACCGTTTACATCATGGGCAAGGCGCACGAGGTGCCGGCCGAGGCGACCATCATGGGCGCTATCGAGTACGCCGGGCATCAGATCATCCGTGGCGCCGGCTGTCGCGAGGGGTATTGCGGCGCCTGCGCGACGATCTACCGTCTGCCCGGCGACTACAAGATACGCACCGGCCTGGCGTGCACCACGCTGGTCGTGGACGGCATGACGCTTGCCCAGTTCCCTTCGATTCCCGCCGAAAAGCCAGTCTACGACATCGAGCAATTGCAGCCGAACGTCAGCGCCATCCAGCAGACCTTTCCCTCGGTATTCCGTTGCGTCGCCTGCAACACCTGCACCCGCTCGTGCCCGCAGGACATCCAGGTGATGGATTACGTGCAGGCGGCCAAGCGCGGCGACATTGCAGCGGTCAAGGATCTGTCCTTCTACTGCGTGTCCTGCGGCCTGTGCATGCTGCGCTGCCCGGCCGAGATCACCCAGCCGCTGGTGGCGATGCTGGCCAAACGCCTCTATGGCCGCCATTTGCGCAAGGAAAGCGCGGAGCTGACCGAACGCGTGCAGGCAGTCGAAAGTGGCGCCTACGACGCCAGATATGCCGAGCTGATGAGCATGAGCAAGGAAGCGCTCTCGGAACGTTATTTCGCGCGGGACATCGAGTAGTTGTAGCTTTATTTTCAACCGGACGCCGGCCGACAGAGCCGGCGCCAACAAAATAACCGTACCGCAAGGCGGACGGAGGAGACAACATGTATCCAGAATACATGGCGGAATCGTTGCGTAAAGTGGCGCAAACGCGCGCCCGGCGCCTGGAGCTGGCGAGGAAGCCGGAGCCCGTCTATCCGCCGATGGACGCCGGCCTGCGCCGCGCGGTGCTGGAAGGCTTTCATCCCGATTTCAAGCCGGACGCCCGGCGCCCGGTGCGCGTCGGCCCGAATCGCGGCGAGACGCTGACCACCGAAGTCGCGCATCTGCTCGAATCGCATTCCTGGCTGCGCGCCGAGCATGTCGATCTGGCCAAACCGGACTTTGAAACCGACCTGCTGATTATCGGCGGCGGCGGCGCCGGCTGTAACGCGGCGCTGGTCGCCATGCGCGAGCACGGCGTGCGCTCGCTGATCGCCACCAAGCTGCGCATGGGCGACGCCAACTCGATGATGTCCGAGGGCGGCATGCAGGCGGCGGTGTCGCGCAGCGACTCGCCGACCCACCACTACCTCGACGCCATCGGCGGCGGCCATTTCGAGAACAAGCCCGAACTGGTGCGCGCGCTCACCGAGGACGCGCCCAAGGTCGTGCAGTGGCTGGAAGACCTCGGCGTGTGTTGGGACAAGGAAGACGACGGCTCGCTGCACGTGCTGCACGGCGGCGGCACCTCGCGCAAGCGCATGCTGTCGTGCCGCGACCACATCGGCGCGATCATCATGCGCACGCTGATGGACGAGGTGCGCAACCATCCCGACATGATCGAGATCGAGGGGTTCATGCCCGCCGTCGAGCTGATTATGGATCGCGAGGGGCGTTGCGCCGGCGCCGTGCTCTACAGCCTGGACAGCGGCGAATTCTTCGTCGTCAAGGCCAAGGCCACGCTGATCGCCACCGGTGGCTTCGGGCGCCTGCACATCCGCGGCTTCGACACCACCAACCACTACGGCGCCACCGGCGACGGGCTGGTCATGGCCTACCGCGCCGGCGCCAGGCTGATGTACATGGATTCGGTGCAGTACCACCCGACCGGCGCCGCTTTCCCCGAACAGATCGCCGGCTTCCTGATTACCGAGAAGGTGCGCGGCGCGGGCGGCCAGCCGCTCAACAAGGATGGTGAGCTCTTCGTCTTCCCGCGCGAACCGCGCGACATCGAAGCCTCGGCGATCATCCGCGAGTGCGTGCAGAACGGCGGCGGCATCGAGACGCCCTCGGGCCGCGTCGGCGTCTGGCTCGACGCGCCGATCATCGACCTGCTGCACGGCGAAGGCTATACCGCCCACCATTTCGCCTCGATCCATCGCCAGTTCCAGCGCTACGGCATCGACATCACCCAACTGCCGATGCTGATTTACCCGTCGCTGCACTACCAGAACGGCGGCATCGAGATCAACGAGCGTTGCGAAACCAACATCCCCGGCCTCTACGTTGCCGGCGAGGCGAGCGGCGGCCTGCACGGGCGCAACCGCCTGATGGGCAACTCGGTGCTCGACTACAACGTCTTCGGCCAGCGCGCCGGCCGTTTTGCCGGCGAGTACGTCAAGAACGTCAAGCTGGCCAAGCTCACGCTGTCGCACCTGGCGTCGTTCGAGCAGGAACTGATCGACGCCGGCGTGCAGAGCGACCTGGTGACGCCGATCCTGCTCCCGTCGTATGCGCCGGAAGACGTCAAGAAGCGCCGTCTGGCCGGCGGCAGCGGCGGCCTGCCGGGCAGTTCGGTGCTGAAAAACCGCATTTATGCCGAAGCCAGCGAGATCGCGCCGGAATGATGCCCCCCATCCCCCCCTGCCCCCCTTCCCAAGGAATGGGGGTGACACATGTTCAGCCGCCAAGCGGCTTCCGGGTCGTTGACTCGCCGTCCTCTTGGGGCGGCCCTGCGAGGACGGCATGAGCCAGATCAACGAAAAAGTCGTCGAGCTGGTGCGCCTGGCGCTCTCGCTGGAGTTGAACGGCGAGCATTTTTACCGCCACGCCGCCACGGCGACGGAGCATCCGAAGGGCAAGGAGATGTTCCTGCGCCTGGCCGAACAGGAGAAAGCGCGGCGCGGCGAGATCGGCGCGCTGTTCTCGGCCATCGTCGGCGAACACGAGTGGCAACGCATCTGCGCCGAGGAGGACGCCCACGCCCGGCGCTCCGATGTGGTTTCTCAACTCGAAGCCGCCTTCATGGCGCGCGGCCATGCCGCCGTTGCCGACGACGCGCAGGCGCTGCGCCTGGCGCTGGAGCTGGAGCGGCGCACGATCCACTTCTACGGCGAAGTGGAAAAACACACCAGCGATGCGGAAACGCTGCGCGCGTTGCGCGAGCTGATCGACGACGAGCGCTACCACTACGATTTTCTCCAGGGGCAACTCGATAGCGTGCAGAACGTCGGCGTCTGGCTCGACGGGCCCGAGTTCCGCGTGGACGGCAAGTTCTGAGGCATGGCGATGACTTCCAACACCATCCGCCTTTCCGCGTCCCGCCTGTCCAGCCCCTTCGTCGCGCAGGTCGAGAAAATCAGCGGGCAAAAGCTGCTCGCCTGCTACCAGTGCGGCAAATGCTCGGCCGGCTGCCCGATGGCGGCGCACATGGACTTGCTGCCCAACCAGATCCTCCGCCTCGCCCAGCTCGGCATGGAAGAGAAGCTGCTGGCTTCCAGGGCGATCTGGATTTGCGTCTCGTGCATGACCTGCAACACGCGCTGCCCGAAAGACGTGCGCATCGCCGAAGTGATCGAGGCGATACGCGAGACCGTGCTGCGCGGCAACGCCCGGCGCGACCAGCTCGCCATCGCCGACCTGCCGGCGGCGACGCTGACAGCCTTGCCGCCGATCGCGCTGATCGCCGCCATGCGGAAGCTGTCGGCATGAGCGAGGCCAAGAACACGCCCATGAAGCTCGCCTACTATCCCGGCTGCACGCTGAAGAATCACGCGCGGAACTTCGATGCGACGACCGTCGCGTCGATGGCGCGGCTCGGCGTCGAGGTGCAGGAACTGGATCGCTGGAACTGCTGCGGCACGGTGCACGGCCTGGCCGGCGACGACCTCATCCACCGCGCCGCGCCGCTGACCAAC
>JACQYA010000015.1 GCA_016208425.1 Betaproteobacteria bacterium | reverse complement strand
TGGCCACCTTGGCCTTGAAGGCGGCTGTGTGGTTACGGCGTGGTCTTCTCATTGCTTCTGCTCCTTGTCTGGCGACTTGCGTCGCTCATTGAAGCAGAGTTATCACTTATCTGGCTGCCCAGTTTGGTGGGGCCACTTCTATGCGCGTTGCGCTAGAATGCCGGCACGAAGATCACGCGCAGGATCATCCATGCTCCACCCCGGCCAGGTACTGTTCGACGGCGAAAAACCCCTCCCTTTCCTGCCGGCGGTAGACCATTACGCCGGCTCGGAAAAGCTGATGAAAAAAGCGCTCCAGTTGCAGAACGAACTGGGGCCGGTCTTCGACATCACCTTCGACTGCGAGGATGGCGCGCGCGCCGGCGCCGAGCGCGAACACGCCGAAATGGCGGCCGACCTCATCATGGGCGACAACAATCGCCACGGCCGTTGCGGCGCGCGCATTCACGATATCGCGCACGCGAGCTGGCAGCAGGATCTCGACATCCTGGTGTCGCGCGCCGGTCGCCGGCTGCCTTTTCTGACCTTGCCGAAAGCGCGTGGCGCCGACGATGTTGGTGCGCAGATCGGCGCCCTGCGCCGCGCCGAAACGGATCATCGGCTGGATCGGCGGATTCCGGTACACGTGCTGATCGAAACGCACGGCGCACTGCGCGACGTGTGGCGGATCGCCGCGCTGCCGGGCGTGGAGTCGCTCGACTTCGGCCTGATGGACTTTGTCAGCGCACACCACGGCGCGATTCCCGGTTCGGCGATGCGCAGCCCCGGCCAGTTCGAGCATCCGCTGGTCGTCCGCGCCAAGTGCGAGATTTCCGCTGCGGCACTGGCCAATGGCGTCGTCCCCGCGCACAACGTCACCACCGAGCTGCAAGATCTCGACATCATCCGCAGCGACGCGCGCCGCGCGCGCGCCGAATTCGGTTACCTGCGCATGTGGAGCATTCACCCGAACCAGATCCTCCCCATCGTCGAAGCGATGCGCCCGGACTTCTCGGAAGTCGGCCTCGCCGCCGAAGTGCTTGTCGCCGCGCAAGATCATGGCTGGGGTCCGATCCGGCACGACGGCAAACTGCACGACCGCGCCTCCTACCGCTATTGCTGGGAACTGCTGGCGCGCGCGCAGGCGACCGGGATGACCTTGCCGGCCGAGGCGCAAACGCGGTTTTTCGCTGCGGGCGCAACACGGTGAAAGCACTGACGCAAGCCTTGCTGAAATTCCGCGACGAGCGCAACTGGGCGCAATTCCACACCTTGCGCAACCTGATCGTTTCGCTAAACCTGGAAGCGGCCGAACTGCTCGAACTGACGCAGTGGAAAAACGACGCCGAAATCGAAGAACTGCGCCACAACGCGACGGCGCATGAAGCGTTGTCCGACGAATGCGCCGACGTGCTGTTGTATCTGTTGCTGGTCGCCGAGCGCGCCGGCATCGACCTGGAAGCGGCGGCGCACGCCAAACTGCTCAAGAACGCAGCGAAATACCCGGTGGAAAAAAGTTACGGCAGCCGCCGCAAATACACCCGCCTCGACTGCACGGAAGAGTAACGGGAGAAATCGGCGAATTCAGGGCGCCGACTGTTCCAGCGTAAAGCCGGCGCCGGCATCGGCCGCGAGCAAAGCTGCCAGATAAGGCATCGTTTCCTGCAAGATGGCATGCAAAGTCCACGGCGGGTTGAGCACGAACATCCCGCTGCCGTGCATGCCGAAACCGTCCTTGCTCGGCGTGCTGACGCGCAAGGCGACATGCAGCCAGCTCTTCGCCGACAACCGTTTCAGGCGTTGCGGTAGCTCGTGCGCGTCGAGCCGGGTCAGCTGCGGGTACCACAGCGCACAGGTGCCGCCCGGAAAGCGCGCCAACGCTTCTTTCAGCGCATGAAACACGCGCTCGTAATCGTGCTTTTCTTCGTAAGACGGGTCGATCAGCACCAGCGCGCGACGCGACGGCGGAGGGAGCAGCGCCTTAAGTCCGGCAAAGCCATCGCCCGCTTCGACGATCACCCGCTTCCCCGATCCCGCGCCGCGCTCCGCAAACTGTTCTTGCAACAAGCGCGCATCCTTGCTGTGCAGCTCGAACAGGCGCAAACGATCCTGTTCGCGCATCGTCGCCGACGCGATATACGGCGAACCCGGATAGACGTGCAGCTTGCGTTCGGGGTTTGCCTTCCGGACAATCGCCACGTAGTCGGCGAGCGGAGGCGGCAAGTCGTTGCGCTCCCACAAACGGCCGATTCCGTTCTTGTACTCGGCGAGCTTCACCGCGTACCCGGAATCCAGCGCGTAGAGACCGGCGCCGGCGTGCGTGTCGATGTACGAAAAGGGTTTGTCCTTCTGCCCGAGATAGCGGGTCAGTTGAACCAGCACCAGATGTTTGAGAACGTCGGCGTGATTGCCGGCGTGAAAGGCGTGGCGATAACTAAGCATTAAGATGACTACCGCCGGTCGGGGCGCCCGATCCGGTCTCCGTCAACTGCCGGTATTCTCCGCATCGGCGACGGTATCGTCGGACGGGTCGGGCAAGTCGGATGAACCGTCCGCCGCAGCCGGCTTCTTTTCGGCGAGCTTGCGCAGCCGCTTCTCTTCCTGTTTTCGTTTTTTTTCCAGATCTCTCTGGCGTTTTTCAAACGAGTAATTTGGTTTTGCCAAGACAATATCCCTGGTCGGCGTTTACGCCGAACGTGTCGTTATCGGTTGCATGAAAGCCGCTGCACACGCAGCCCCTACTGGCGGGCTTCGGGCGCGACCCGGCGAAAGCGTGCAGGTCAGTAACGGTTGCCGCCGCCGGCGCCGCCGCGACCGGTGCCGTACGGGCTGCGCGAACCACCGCCGCGCGGGCCGCCAAAACCGCCGCCACCGCCGCTGCGGGCTTCCTGCGGGCGCGCTTCGTTGACCGTGAGCGCGCGGCCGTCGATGCTTTTTCCGTTCAGCGCGGCAATCGCCGCCTGCGCCTCCTGATCCGACCCCATCTCGACGAAGCCGAAGCCCTTCGATCGCTGCGTCTCGCGGTCGGTGATGACCTGAGCCGAGGTTACCGTTCCGTGGGCGGCAAACATCTGCTCCAGATCATTCTTTTTGATGTCGTAGCTGAGGTTGCCGACATATAGCTTCTTGCCCAATTGAGATGCTCCAGAGTAAGGACGTTGAAAAACCTGCAACGAGACAATAGCAAGGCTGATGACCGAAGTCTAATCATTTAGGTGCCGATGGCGAATATTACTCCGGCAACAAGATCCGGTTATCCGTACTGTACTGATAGTCGCGAAAAATATGCTCGGCGCTGAGCGGCCGATAGCTGCCGTCGTCCAGTTTGCGCGTCGTATCCTTGAGGCGGTAGGTGGTGTGGCCGCAAGTCCACAGATCGAAATTTCGCATCTGCGTGCACAAACACGTCTTGTCCTTGACCGACACCTTTTTTGCGCCGGGATGTGCCGCCACTTCGCGGTTGTAGGCGGAAATGTAGGAACAGTTTCCCTTGGCGTCGAGCAAGTAACCGTAAGCCTCGCAGTTGGGCCGAATGCCGTCGCCGATTGCCGGACTGTTGCTCAACATGCGCATCGGGTAGCCGGTCGGCGAGATCTGGTTGACCTCGATCTGGTCTTCGCTGGCCTTGAAATATTCCTGCTGCACATCCTCCGGCAGCCCGCACTCGCTGGCGACCGTGAAGCGCGTCGCCACCTGCACCGCCGCCGCACCATTTTCGAGGTAGGCGGCGGCATCGCTGCCGGTAAAGATGCCGCCGGCCGGAATCAGCGGAATATCGAGTTTTTCGGCCAGCAGAAATTGCCGGATCTCGGCGACGATGGTCGCCAGATCGTAGTCTGCCCAGTCCATGCCAAAACCCAGGTGGCCGCCGGCCAGCGGCCCTTCGACCACGACATAGTCGGGGAGCCGGTTGCTGCGCGCCGTCTTGCGCAAGAAGAGCTGCAAGGCGCGCAACGAAGAAACGATGATCCCCAGCTTGGCGTCGCGAAAACGCGGGTGATCCTCGATCAGCGCGAACGATCCCAGATGCAGGCCGGCGGCCAGCGTGATGCCGTCGATTCCGGAATCGAGCGCAGCCTGCATGCGAACGCGCAAGGTTTCTTTCGGCGCGTTCATGGTCAGCTTTTCCATGCAGTTGACGAAGATCAGGCCGTCGCCGCGCTTCGCCTCCATCGTCTTGCCGACGTGCAGCTTCGTCGCCTCGGCCAGTTGCCCGAGATCGAACTGCACCACCGACTTGTCCGCGTTGGCGACGTTGAACTTGTACTGCTTGAGCTTGTTTTTGACGAACTTCGTGTTGAAGCGCCGGTCGGCGACCGTCTTGACCATCGCGTCGGAAATGTGGCCGATGCCGCCCAGCCGCGCCACTTCGAGCGCCAGTTCGGCGGTCGAAATATCGACCCCCATGCCACCCACCATGATCGGCACGAACTCCTGCTTGCCGAACTTCAGACGGTAATCGTCAACACACTTCATCAGCTTCCTTCCACAACCAGCGGCAAGCACCATCCGCCCGGCGGACAGTCAATTACAAAAACAAAGAATCCGATATTATCACTCATCGCAAGCCCGCGCGGAGCGCCGATTTGCGGAAATCGTCGAAGGCATCTCGCCGCCAGCGGAAAACCGGAACCAAAACGGAATATCAACCATGAGCGACTGCACCGATCACCCGCCCATCCCTCCGACCGGTATCGGCATACCGCGCCAACGGGCATTCGATCCGGCCGCTTTCGAGCAGGCAGTGAGCGATTTGCTCGCCGCTTGCGGCATTGCCCCGGATGCGGAACACATGGGACGAACGGCGCAGCGCGTGCGCGAACTCTGGCAAAAGCGCCTGCTCGGCGGTTACGACTTCGATCCTGCCGAAGCGCTGGGCGAGGGTTTCGCCGATCATCGCGGCGACATGGTCGTGATTCGCGGCATCGCCGTCCACGGCGTTTGCCCGCACCACCTCGTCCCCTTCCGCGGCGTGGCGCATGTCGCCTACCTGCCAGGAGGCCGTCTGCACGGTTTCGGGCGCATCGCCCGCCTGGTCGACGCGATCGGCCATCGTTTCACCTATCAGGAATGGATGACGCGCGACATCGCCGAAGCATTGATGCACCACGGCAAAGCGCGCGGCGCAGCGTGCGTGATCGAAGCCGAACAGCTTTGCCTGCTGCTCGGGGAAGACCGGCGCGGCGACGAACGGGTCGTGACGCAATCGTTTGCCGGCGATTTTGAGCGATCCGCGCAGTCCGGCCAACTGCGCAACGAATTCCTGCGCGCCATCGGCGGGCGAGGCGGCGCCTGATGCTGCCGCCGGCCAGCCGGCTCGACAGGCGTCGGCGCGAAACAGAACTTTTATCCTGCGAGAGGGTATTTTTGTCGCTCTTTCCAACCGTTTCGAACAGCGCTCCAAGCGAAATTTTGCGCAGAAATATTTCAGCATAGCAAACCAGCTTCCGCATTGCGAAAAGCATTCGGTAAGGTATTGTTGCGGCGCAATAAAAATTATTGCGCCGCAACAGCCATCGCGTCGCTGATCGGCGATTCGATAATTTAGAATACCCAGCGTACTGGAGGGGTGCCTATCGCCCCCTCCAGAAGTGATCGGTGTGCGCCTACCCGGCCGGCCGAAACGGTTGCTTGGATTCGATCTCTGGCTGCCCTGTGATCCGACACCGCATCCGCGCTCCAAAGGCGCGCGCGGCAATTTGAGGTCGCTTGCGTGGTCGCGCGTTTTCCGCGCGTTTCCCTTTTCCGCGCCCCGCCCTTTGGTTGTCGTTTGCGCCCGCGCGCCGGTCGCACTTGCGGGGTTCCGTATCTGCAGGGCAAGCGAAACTCGATTCGTTTGTTTGGGAGCCTTGGCGTGGAGATGGTCAGCAATATTGCGATTGCCGGTGTGTTCATGGCGCTGCTGGGCGTTGCCCTGGCCGGTGTGCTGGCGTTCGCCAACCGCAAGCTTTACGTTTTTGAAGATCCGCGCATCGAGGAAGTCGAAAACCTCCTGCCGAAATCGAACTGCGGCGCCTGCGGGCAACCCGGCTGCCGTAACTTTGCGGAGAAGGTCGTTGCCGGCGAGGTCGTTCCCGCCCAATGCACGGTGAGCGCGCCGGCGCAACACGCGGCAATCGCCGAATACCTGGGCGTCGATGCCGGCGAAGTCGAACCGCGCGTCGCCCGTCTCGCCTGCGCCGGCGGTAAACACGTCGCCTACACGCGCGCCCGGTACGCCGGGCTGCGCACCTGCCGGGCCGCCACCGTGGTCAGCGGCGGCGGCAAGGAGTGCGCCTGGGGTTGTCTGGGGCTGGGCGACTGCGTGACGGCCTGCACCTTCGGCGCCATCCACCTCGACCGGCATGGCCTGCCGGTGGTCGAAACGGAAAAATGCACGGCCTGCAACGACTGCGTCGAGGTTTGCCCGAAGGGGCTGTTTTCCATCGAGGCCCTGAGCCACAAATTATGGGTCGCCTGCAAGAGCCGGGCCGAAGGCGATGCCTCCGAAGCGGCTTGCGAAGTCGCCTGCACGGCCTGCGGCAAATGCGTCGCCGACGCGCCGCCGGGGCTGATGAAGCTGAACGGCAATCTGGTCGAAATCGACTACAACTGGAACGACAAGGCAGAGCGCCGCATGATCGACCGCTGTCCGACCGGCGCCATCGTCTGGTTCGACAACCCCGACACTCCGACGCGCGGCCATGCCGCCAAACGCATTCTGCGCAACGACGCATTGCCCAATATTCACTAGATATAAATTGCTCGATTGAGGACTCCACCATGTTCAACAAGCTCTTTCAACGCTCGGCGCAAACCCACGGCAGCGGCCCGGATGGCGGCAAAGTGAAATACCCCGGCGTGCGCGACGCGGTCGACGGCAACACCGCGGTCATCCACGTCGAGCGCGAAGCCTCCGACGCGGCCGGCGCCTATCCGATCACCCCGTCGACGCAGATGGGCGAATACTGGGCCGAGGAAGTCGCCGCCGGCCACCTGAACATCTCGAACCGCCCGCTGATTTTCGTCGAGCCGGAATCCGAGCATGCGGCGGCCGGCGTGACGGCCGGCATGTCGATGACCGGCCTGCGCGCCACCAACTTCAGTTCCGGCCAGGGCATCGCCTTCATGCACGAGTCGCTCTACGCGACCGTCGGCAAACGTCTGCCTTACGTGCTGAACATGGGCTGCCGGGCGATCACCAAGGCCAGCCTGAACGTGCACGCCGGCCACGATGACTATCACTGCATCGACGACACCGGGTTCATCCAGGTGATGGCCAAGAACGCCACCGAAGCCGCCGACCTGAACCTGATCGCGCGCAAAACCGCCGAACTGACGCTGACCCCGGCCATCGTCGGCCAGGACGGCTTTCTGACGACGCACCTGATCGAATCCGCGCTGCTGCCGGAACGCGAGCTGGTCGCCGAATACCTCGGCCGGCCGGACGACATCATCGAAACGCCGACGCCCGCCCAGGCCATGCTCTACGGCCCGACGCGGCAGCGCGTGCCGGCGATCTGGGACGTCGACGTTCCACTACTATCCGGTTCGGTGCAGAACCAGGACGCCTACATGCAGGCCGTCGCCGGCCAGCGCCCCTATTTCTTCGACCACATCGCCGGGCTTGCCGAAAAATGCATGGCCGAATACGCCGGACTGACCGGCCGCCGCTACAGCCGCGTCGGCACCTGGAAAACCGACGACGCAGACACTCTGATCGTCGGCATGGGCAGCATGATCGTCCAGGCCGAAGCGGTCGCCGACTATCTGCGCGCCACCCGCAACCTCAAGGTCGGCGTCGTCAACCTGACGATGTTCCGGCCATTCCCCGGCGATCTGCTCGGCCACGCGCTGCGCGGCAAGAAGGGCGTCGTCGTGCTGGAACGCACCGACCAGCCGCTGGCCGAAGACCTGCCGCTGATACGCGAAGTCCGGGCGACGATTTCCAAATGCCTGGAAAATGGTCAATCCGCCATCCAGGGCGCCGAACTGCCCTATCCGGCTTACGCCAGCTTCGCGCCGGGAGAAATGCCGCTCCTCTATTCCGGCTGCTACGGTCTCGGCTCGCGCGACCTGCAACCCGAGGCGCTGATCGGCGCCATCGAGAACATGCTGCCGGACGGCAAGAAGCGCAAGTTCTTCTATCTGTCGATCGATTTTGCGCGCGACCCGCTCAACCCGAAGGACGAGATCCATCAGCAGAGCATTCTCGAAGGCTATCCGCAGATCAAGGCGATGGCGGTGCGCGGCAGCGAAAACCCGAACCTGCTGCCGAATGGCGCGATCACCGTGCGCATGCACTCGATCGGTGGCTGGGGCGCCATCACCACCGGTAAGAATCTGGCCGTCACGCTGTTCGAGCTGCTCGGCTACGACATCAAGGCCAACCCGAAATACGGTTCGGAAAAGAAGGGGCAG
>JACQYA010000014.1 GCA_016208425.1 Betaproteobacteria bacterium | reverse complement strand
CGTCGAGAACGCATTTCTGTATCTCAAGCGCTGGCGGGGCATCGCCGCGCGCTACGCCAAAAACGTTGCATCATTTCTGGCAGCAGCCCACATACGTCGCCTTGTCCTCTGGCTTGCAATCTCGTGACGACACTATCTAGAAATGGAATTACGGGGCAGCGTAATAACCCTTGCGTTCATCCGCTTTCCCACTGCGGCCGCGCGCCGATCCGCTCAACCAGGTAATCGACGAGCACCCGCACCCGGTGCGGGACGTAGCGGTTGCCGGGCAGCAGGGCGAAGATGCCCAGCTCGGGCATCGGGTAGCCGGTCAGTATCGGTTGCAGCCGGCCGGCTTCGACCGCCGACGCGGCGATGAAGCTCGGCTGGCAGGTGATCCCGAGACCGCGAATCGCCGCTTCCATCAGCGCGTCGCCGTTGTTGGCGCGTATCCGTCCTCCACCGGGGAAAGTCCGCATCGCACCATCGACTAAAAACGACCAGCCACCCTGCTGGGTGGGCAGGTAGATCAGGCATTCGTGCTCGGCCAGCTCCGAGGGGTGTTGCGGTTCGCCGTGACGGCGCAGATAGTCCGGCGAGGCCAGCACCAGAAGTTTGCTTGAGGCCAGGCGACGGGCCACGTCGAGGGGGGCGAGGCGCTGGGTGATGCGGATGGCCAGATCGAGACCCTGTTCGACCAGGTTGACGCGGCGGTCGGTGAAATCGAGTTCGGTCGTCACCCCGGGATAAGTGACGTTGAAATCGAGCAGCAGCGGCACCAGATGGCGCAGGCCGAAACTGAGCGGCAGACTGATGCGCAAGGTTCCGCGCGGCACCTGGCGTTCCGCCGCCAGCCCGGTTTCTGCGGCTTCCACAAGATTGAGAATCTCCCGGCAGCGTTCCAGGTAGGCCGTTCCGGCCGAGGTCAGCGCCAGGCTGCGCGTGCTGCGGGCAATCAGCTTGACGCCGAGATGCGCTTCCAGCGCCGCGACCTGGCGGGTGACGGCCGAGCGCGCTAAATCGAGCTGCTTGGCCACCGCCGAAAAACTGCCCAGCTCCGCGACGCGGACGAAGACGCTCATGCTGTCCAGCCTGTCCATTGTTGCTCCTGTTGCAACAAATAATTCCAGATTGTCCCCTGTTTCGCCGCGAGTTGCCGGGCTATAGTTTGTCCGTCGGCAGCATATAACGAGGAGCAAGCGTGATCGCCAACCGCTACACCCGCACCGCCATCGCGCTGCACTGGCTGATCGCCCTGCTGCTCGTCGGCCTGTTCGCCGTCGGTCTCGCGATGCACGACCTGCCGCTGTCGCCGCAAAAGCTGAAAATCTACGCTTGGCACAAGTGGGCGGGCGTCGGCGTTTTTCTGCTCGTGCTGGTGCGCCTGGCCTGGCGTGCCGGCCATCGCCCGCCCGCGCTGCCCGCCGCGATGCCCGGCTGGCAGAAGACGGCCGCGCACGGCCTGCACTTCGCCCTCTATCTGCTGATGCTGGCGATCCCGCTCTCCGGCTGGCTGATGAGCTCGGCCAAGGGTTTCCAGACCGTGTGGTTCGGCGTCCTGCCGCTGCCCGACCTGCTGGACAAGAACAAGGCGTTGGGCGACGCCCTGCAGGTGGCGCACATGAGCCTCAACTTCGGCCTCGCCGCCCTCGTCGTCGCCCACGCCGGCGCCGCCATCAAGCACCACCTGATCGAAAAAGACGACGTGTTGACCCGCATGTTGCCCCGGATGCGGCCCTCCCCCGGAATGCCGGCATCCCCCGACAAAAACCGTTGAAAGGAACCCCCATGACCCGCCTCGTCCTCGTTGCGCTGGCGCTCTCCGCGTCGGCACTCGCAGCCACAGGCGCTCGTGCCGTCGAATACGGCCAGGCGCTCTCCGATAAAAGCCGCGTCACTTTTACTTCCCGACAAATGGGCGTGCCGGTAGACGGCCGGTTCCGAAAATTCGTGGCGACCCTGGCTTTCGACCCGGCCAAACCGGCGGCGGCCAGCGCCAAACTGGAACTCGACCCGGCGAGCATCGACGCCGGTTCCGGCGAAGCCAACGACGAAGTGGCCGGCAAGCCGTGGTTCAACCTGAAGGTTTTCCCGACGGCGACTTTCGTCTCGTCGTCGGTCAAACCGCTCGGTGGCGACCGCTACGAGCTGGCCGGCAAGCTGACGATCAAGGGCAAGACGCAGGACATCGTCGCGCCCTTCACCTTCCGCCAGGAGGGTGGCTCCGGCGGCAACGGTGTTTTCGACGGCGGCTTCACGCTCAAACGCCTCGATTTCGCCGTCGGCGAAGGCGTCTGGTCCGATGTCGGCACGGTCGCCAATGAAGTGCAGATCAAGTTCCACGTTGTCGTCGCACCGCGAAAGTAAGCCCCCTTACCTCACCACCCCAAGGAGAAGCCCCATGAAAAATCGCCTCGCCCGCCTCTGCCTGACCACGGCGCTCGCCGCCGCTTTTGCCGCCCCGGCGCTCGCAGCCCCGGAAACCTACCTTGTCGAACCCAATCACACCTACCCGCGCTTTGAGTACAACCACTTTGGCTATTCCAACCAGATCCAGCGCTTCAACAAGACCTCGGGAACCCTCGTCTACGACAAGGTCGCCAAGACCGGCGCAGTCGATATCGCGATCGACGCCCGCTCGGTCGATACCGGCTACCCGCTGTTCAACGAGCACATCCAGGGCGAGGATTTCTTCGATACGGCCAGGTATCCGACCATCGCCTTCAAGTCCACCTCGGTGAAGTTCGACGGCGACAAGCCGGTCGCCATCGACGGCAATCTGACCGTAAAAGGCATCACCCGGCCGGTGACGCTGACCGTCACGTCCTTCCAGGCGATGCCGCACCCGATGCTGAAGAAAGATGCCATCGGCGCCAACGCGGTGACGAAAATCAAGCGTTCCGAGTTCAACGCCGGCAAGCACGCGCCCTATGTCGGCGACGAGGTCACGCTGACCGTCGCCGTAGAAGCGATCAAGCAGTAGGCGCCGCCCGTGGCGCTTCGCCCGAAGCGCCGCAGCACGGCGCAACAATTCCCGTGCCTGCCGCCCGCGCGCCGGGAACTCGACGCACATTCCATTATCTGAGGAGACGTAACCCCGGTTGATTTACAATCGTCGGAGGCTGATCGGCGCGCAAACGTCGTCTGCCGGAACGACGGAGATCCGATTCAAGCCCACCCGAAAGCGACCGATGAAACCGGAGACGCCCGAAACGGCATCCCCCCCGACTTCCAGCGCCGACGCCGTGCGCGAGACCGGCGACGCGCTACGGATCGTCCTGGTTTACGCGGCGGCGGCCAGCTTGTGGATACTGCTCTCCGACAAGATTGTCGACCTGCTGTTCGGCGATCCGGCGCTTATCACCCTCGCCAGCACCTTGAAAGGCTGGGTCTTCGTCGGCGTTACCGCATTGCTGCTCTACCGGCTGCTGCAGCGCGGGCCGGGCGGCGGATCACCGGCCGCGCCGGCGCCGGGACGGCGGCCCGGCGCCCTCTATTTGACGCTGGGCTTGGTCGCAGCCCTCATCGTCGCCCTGACGGCCGGCGCCGTTGTCCACCTTTTCGCCTATCACCGCGACAGGGAGGTCGCCCGCCTGCAGGCCATCGCCGACCTGAAAAGCCGACAGATCGCCGACTGGCTCAAGGAGCGGCATAGCGATGCGCTCCACGTGCAAACCGCGACCTTTCTGGCGCAAGCCTACCGCCGCTGGACCGACGCCAACGACACGGCGAGCCGCGACCAGCTCCTCGGCCGCCTGGAAACTTTCCGCAAGAACTACGTTTTTCGCAGCGTCCTCTTGCTCGACGAGCGCGGCGGGCCCTTATGGGATTCCGAAGGCGCCCCGGCGCCCGTCGGTGCGGCTCTGCGCGCCGCCGCGCTGAATGCCCTGGCGATGCAAAAATCCGGCCAACTCGGGCCGTACCGCGATGCCAAAGGGCGGCTGAACCTGGATTTTGTCACCTTTCTGCCGGCCGTAGACGGCCGCCCCAGCGCCGTCGTCGTGCTGCGCGCCGACCCGGCGACCCACCTCTACCCCACTTTGCAGACCTGGCCGGTGCCCAGCGCCAGCGGCGAAACGCTGCTCTTCAAACGCGACGGCGACGATGTGGTGTTTCTCAACGATTTGCGGCACAGCGGCGGGGCGGCGGTACAACTGCGCTTCCCCATCGGCTCGGAAAAACTTCTCGCCGCCCAGGTATTGCGCGGCGAAGTCCGGGAAAACGCCCTCGCCGAAGGGGTCGACTATCGGCGCGTTCCCGTGATGGGCGTGGTGCGCGGCGTACCCGGCAGCGACTGGTTCCTGGTCGCCAAGATGGATCGGGACGAGGTGCTGGCCGACGCCTTCCGCGACAGCATCTGGGTGACGCTGGCCGGCGGGCTGGCATTTTTCCTCGCCGTAATCGGTGCAATTCTTTTGCACCAGCGACATCGTCTGCTCGTCTCGTTGCACGACAGCGAGGCGCAAGCCGGGAAACTGCGCGCCCTGCAACTGCTCGACACCATCGCCAACAGTTCCACCGACGCGATTTTCGCCAAGGACTTGGGCGGCCGTTACCTGCTCTTCAACAACCGGGCCGCGCGCGTTACCGGCCAGAGCGCCGAAGCGGTGCTCGGGCGCGACGATACCGTCCTCTTCCCCCCGGAACAGGCCGCGCAAGTGATGGACAACGACCGGGCGGTGATCGCCGGCGGAGAAGTGGTCACCTTCGTCGAAAGGCTCGATACCGTCGGTGGCGAAAGCGTGTTTCTCGCCACCAAAGGCCCCCTGCGCAACGCCGGCGGCGAAACGGTCGGAATGTTCGGTATTTCCCGCGACATCACCGAGCAAAAGAAGGCCGAAGAGCACAACCGAAAACTTTCGATGGCCGTCGAACAAAGCCCGGAGAGTATCGTCATTACCGACCTCGGCGGGCAGATCGAATATGTGAATGCGGCCTTTATCCGCAACACCGGCTACAGCCGCGCCGAAGCCGTCGGCCAGAACCCGCGCTTCCTGCATTCCGGCAAAACGCCAAAGGACACCTACGACGCGCTCTGGAAGACGATGCAGCAAGGCCTGTCGTGGCGCGGCGAGTTTTTCAACCGGCGCAAGGACGGCAGCGAATACACCGAATTCGCCATCGTCACGCCGATCCGCCAGACGGATGGACGCATCACGCACTACGTCGCCGTCAAGGAAGACATCACCGAGAAGAAGCGGATCGGTTGCGAGCTCGACCAGCATCGCCACCACCTGCAGGAGCTGGTGGAAAGCCGCACGGCGCAACTGGCCGAAGCGCGCGAAAGAGCCGAAGCCGCCAACCGCGCAAAAAGCGTTTTCCTGGCCAACATGAGCCACGAGATACGCACGCCGATGAACGCCATCATCGGCCTGACGCACATCCTGCGGCGCGACAACCCGCGGCCGGAACAGGCGGAACGGCTGGCCCGGGTCGGCACCGCAGCCGCCCATCTCCTGGACGTCATCAACGATATCCTCGACCTGTCCAAAATCGAGGCGAACCGCCTGAAACTGGAACACGCCGATTTCTCGCTGGCCGATCTCCTGGCGCATACCTGTACGCTGATCGGCGAGCAGGCGATCGCCAAGGGGCTCCAGCTGGAAGTGGACGGCGGTTCGGTGCCGCTCTGGCTGCGCGGAGACCCGACCCGCCTGCGCCAGGCGCTGCTCAATTTCGCCGGCAACGCGATCAAGTTCACGGAACGCGGCGTCATTTCGGTTCTCGCGCACCTGCTCGAAGACGACGGCAGGCAGGTGCTCGTGCGCTTTGAAGTGCGGGATACGGGCATCGGTATCCCGGCCGACAAGCTGTCCGGCCTGTTTCGGGCGTTTGAACAGGCCGATACGTCGACCACGCGAAAATACGGCGGCACCGGGCTCGGCCTGACGATCACGCGCGAGCTGGCGCGCCTGATGGGCGGCGATGCCGGCGCCACCAGCGAACCTGGGCAGGGAAGCCGTTTCTGGTTTACCGCCCGCCTCGAACACGGCCGCAGCACTTCGCGCGGCGCGGCGGACGGTTTGTCCGCCGCCAGCGCCACGGCCGGCGCCGAAGCGGAGCTGCGCCAGCGCCACGCCGGCGCGCACCTGTTGCTGGCCGACGACAACCCGGTCAACCTGGAAGTCGCGCTGGAGTTGCTGGCCGCGGTCGGGCTGCGCGTCGATACCGCGCAAAACGGCCGCCAGGCGCTCGACAAGGCAACGGCCTATCCCTACGATTTGATCCTGATGGATCTGCAAATGCCCGAACTCGATGGCCTGGCTGCCACGCGCGCTATCCGCGCGCTGCCCGACCGGCAATCGACGCCGATCCTGGCGATGACCGCCAATGCGTTCGACGAAGACCGCCGCATCTGCCTGGCCGAAGGCATGAACGATTTCGTCGCCAAGCCGGTCGACCCGAACGCGCTCTACGCCAACCTGCTCAAGTGGCTGCCGGCAAAAAACCGGCCGGCGGTCACGGCCCCGCAAGCGGCAGCGGAATCGGGCGAAGAAACGGGCGAAGAAGAAGACCCGCTGTTGCGGCAACGCCTGGCCGGCATTCCCGGGTTCGATCTCGAAGCCGCTCTGGCGATGATGCGCGGCAAGACGGCGAAAGTCGCCAAACTGCTGCTCCTTTTTGCTGACGGACATGCGGGCGATGTCGGGCTACTGGCCCAATCGGTCTGCGGCGGCGAGCTGGCCGAGGTCGAGCGGCTGGCGCACGGGCTGAAAGGATCGGCCGGAAACCTGAGGGCGACAGCCGTCGCCGGCGCCGCCGCCGCGCTGCTCGACGCCGTCCGGCGCAACGCCGGGACAAGCGACATCGAAAGTCTGCGGGCCGCGCTGGCCGGGGAACTGGCGGCGCTCATCGCAGGCATACGCGCGGCGCTGCCCGGGCCGGCCATCCCGTAGGATGGTGTGGGCGGAGCGAACCGCATCGTCGGGCGCCGCGCAACCCCAGTTATCGGCGCTCGATGAATTATCCCGACAAGGGGCGCATCCAGACGTACAGCACCTGCCCCTGCGATTCCGCGAGCCGCGCCAGATCGGCCAGATCCGTGAGCAGCGAGCGCACGTCGGCGGCGTCCCACGCTTCGCCCTCAAACGTTTCTGTCGCCGCCAGCTCGTTGGCCAGCGCTTCGAGCGCATCGTCTTCGAGCGCGCCCAACAGCTCCAGCACCTCGCCGGCGATACGCACGACGATGGCGCCGCCATCGCCGACGTACACCGGCTCGTAAACGCGCAAGGCGTAGCCGAACTCGTCGCCGGTCAGCAGACAGTGCAGCATCACGACTTTTTCGCTGTCCAGCCCGTGCCACTCGATGCCGCTCCACTCGTCGAGCGGCGATACCGACTCTCCGACACCAGCCAGCTCGTCTTCTTCGGCGGCAACTATTTTTGTGATGATTTTCAACGACCTACCCCTTCATTAAAGAAACGGCCACAGAGCGGATACGGGCAGTATACTCGCCGCAACAACGTTGCCCGCGCGGGCGGAAGCCCAGTCCGCCGGTCGAATATGGAACAATGGCGTAGAACGCCTTTGGAGCCGATATGAGACAACGCTATTCACCTGCACCCCAAGTGGCAGCGGCGCATTTTGCCGGCGATACAAAAACTGCTGCCGAACGCCCAGATTTTCGTTTCCACCCATTCGCCCTTCGTGGTCGGGTCGGTGGAGGACGCCTGGGTGTATCGCCTGCCCGAGGGAGGCCATACCTCCGGCAAAGTCGAGGCCATGCACTCGGGTGCGGGCAAGAGCTACCGGCTTATTCTGGAGGAAATATTCGGTATCGAAGGGGAGTTCGATGTCGAGACCGAAGCTTTGTTTGCCACTTTTTACCAGTTGAGAGAAATGTTTCTGAAGGAACCAACACAAGCGGGCGAGTTGCTGCAAGCCGCGAAGAAACTAGCGGAACGCAGCAGCGAAACGGCGCTGATTGTCGGCAGCGAACTGCGGCAGATTTCCCGCATTACGGGTCGGGAGCTTGATCTTGCAAAAAATTGAGCGATCCGCACAGCCGGATTGCTTGCGTGCGGGTTGTCCGGGCTGGACAAAGGATTTTGTCGCCGCGCGCGAACGTGATCCAGCGCATCCGTTCAAATGGCGCAGCCAGGCTTGCTACCGGGAAATTCGCCGCCAGCTATCGGCAATGACAATGGCGCATTGCGCCTTTTGCGACGGGGCGATAGGGGTGGAAAGCCGGGAGACCGTCGAGCATTTTCGCCCGAAGAGCGCGTTTCCCGATTTGGCCTACGAATGGAACAACCGGTTTCCCTGTTGCGACATGTGCCAGTCGAACAAGCGGGAGATGTTCGACCCGGACTTGCTGAAACCGGATGCACCAGAATATGCCTTCTCCACGTATTTTGTGGCAAATTTCAGAACCGGCGAGCTAGAGCCTTCCCCTCGTTCGGATGAGAAGGCAAGGCTTCAGGCGGGTGTCACCATCCGGATCTACGGATTGAATCTTCCCGCTCGCAAGAAGGCCAGAAAGCGGGAGTGGGAAAGGTTTGTCGACCCAAAGACCTGTCTCGACGATTACAACTACAGGTTTTCTCTTGCCGACAAATTTTGTAACGGGGAATAATGAGATCGCGCAAACCCCTTCATCTATCGGAAAAAGCGCTCTGGACAAAATGGCGGCAACCCCGATTTCGGGCGTGATCCTGGCCGGCGGGCTTGGCCGCCGCATGGGGGGCGCAGACAAAGGCCTGCAACACTTGCACGGCAAACCGATGGTGCAATGGGTGCTGGAGCGCTTTGCGCCGCAGGTCGACGAAGTCATGATTAACGCCAACCAGAACGCCGGGCGCTACGCTGCCTTCGGCACCCCGCAAATCGCCGACCGCATCCCCGGATTCGCCGGCCCGCTGGCCGGCCTGCACGCGGCGTTGAGCGTGGCCGCCCACCCGCTGGTCGCCACCGCGCCCTGCGACTCGCCGCTGTTGCCGGCCGATCTCGTCGCCCGGTTGCTGGCCGGGCTGGAAGCGGGCGCCGCGCAGATCGCGGTGGCGCGCACCTCCGACCGGGTGCATCCGGTGTTCTGCCTGTGCCGGCGCGCGCTGCTGCCGCATCTGACGGCGTTCCTGGAATCCGGCGGGCGCGGCTTCGCGCGCTGGTGTTCGACGCTGAATGCCGTCGAAGTCGCTTTCGACGACCAGGCAGATGCCTTCGGCAACATCAACACGCTCGACGAGCTGGAAAAGCTTGGCCGGCAGCGATTGTTAGACCCATCGAATCCGGCAGGCTGCTAGAATGCCGCACGGCGATCATCGCCGCAGACCCGATTCGGAGCCTTCGGACGAATCTTCGCAACTTTCGAGCGGACATAAAAAAACCCCTGACCCGTCAGAGGTTTGTTTATTTTGGTGCCCAGGAGAGGACTCGAACCTCCACAGTGTTGCCACCACCAGGACCTGAACCTGGCGCGTCTACCAATTTCGCCACCTGGGCATTTCCGAAGAAGGCCGAATTCTAAAGGAACAAGAAAAAATGTCAATAAAGAAACACTCGAAAATCAGAAAGAACGACCCCTTCTTCGAGCGCGAATCCAAGAACTACGAACAACCGCTACCCTCGCGCGAATACGTCCTGCAAATCCTTGAGGAGCAGGGCAAGCCGGTCAGTTTCGAGGAACTTTGCGCCCTGCTCGACATGCGCGAGCACGAATACGAGATGTTCCAGCGCCGCCTCGGCGCAATGGAGCGCGAAGCGCAACTGATGCGCAACCGCAAGGGCGCCTACATCGTCCCCGAGCGCGCCAGCCTGATCGCCGGGCGCATCGAAGGGCACGCCGACGGCTACGGCTTCCTCGTTCCCGACGACGGTGGCGACGATCTGTTTCTCGAAACCAAGCAGATGTCCAAGGTGCTGCACGGCGACCGCGCGCTGGCGCGGGTTGTCGGGCTAGACCGCAAGGGACGGCGCGAAGGCGCCATCGTCGAGGTGCTGGAGCGCGCCAACAGCAAGGTGGTCGGCCGCGTTCTGACCGAACACGGCATCACCGTCGTCGTCCCCGAAAACCGGCGCATCAACCAGGACATTCTGGTGACGCCGGACAGTTCGATCAAGGTCAAGGCCGGACAGGTGGTGATCGTCGAGATCGTCGAACAGCCGAACAAGCATTCGCGGCCGATCGGGCGCATCACCGAGGTTTTGGGCAACTACGCCGACCCCGGCATGGAAATCGAAATCGCGCTGCGCAAACACGACCTGCCGTTCGAGTTTTCCGCCAAGGTCGTCGAGGAAACCAAAGCGCTGCCCGACAAGGTCAAAAAAACCGAGTGGGCCGGCCGCACCGACCTCCGCGACCTGCCCTTGGTCACCATCGACGGCGAAACGGCGCGCGACTTCGACGACGCCGTATTTGCCGAAAAGAAGTGGCGCGGCTGGCGGCTGGTGGTCGCCATCGCCGATGTCAGCCACTACGTGCGCCCCGGTACGGCGCTCGACCGCGAGGCGATGGAGCGCGGCAACTCGGTCTATTTCCCGCGCCGCGTGATCCCGATGCTCCCCGAGAAACTCTCCAACGGGCTGTGTTCGCTCAATCCCGATGTCGAGCGTCTGGCGATGGTTTGCGACATGGACATCGGCAGCAGCGGCGAGATCAAGGCCTACAAATTTTACCCGGCGGTCTTCCGCTCGCAGGCGCGCCTGACCTACAACCAGGTCTGGAGCTGGCTGTCCGGCGCCGCCGAGCCGGGAGACGAAACGCACCGCAAGCTGCAACCGCAACTGAAGGCGCTCTACGCGCTCTTCCAGGTTCTGCTCAAGGCGCGCGGCAAACGCGGCGCCATCGACTTTGAAACGATAGAAACAATGATGCTCTTCAACGAGCAGGGCAAGATCGACAACATCGTCCCGGTGCAGCGCAACGACGCGCACCGCCTGATCGAGGAGTGCATGCTCGCCGCCAACGTTTCCGCCTCGGCTTTTCTCGAAAGCCACAAGCAGGCGTGCCTGTACCGTATCCACGAAGGCCCGACGCCGGAAAAACTCGAAGGGCTGCGCAACTTCCTCAAGGAATTCGGGCTGGGCCTGTCCGGCGGCGACGATCCGGGCGCCAAGGACTACGCCGCGCTGCTCGAAAAAATCAAGCCGCGCCCCGACGCGCAACTGCTGCAAACGGCGATGCTGCGCTCGCTGCGCCAGGCCGTGTACAGCCCGGATAACGTCGGCCACTTCGGCCTCTCCTACGAACACTACACGCACTTCACTTCGCCGATCCGCCGCTACCCGGATCTGCTGGTGCACCGCTCGATCAAAGCGGTGCTCGAAGGCACGCGCTACACGCCCGGCAAATGGGACGAAATCGGCATGCATTGTTCGATGACCGAGCGCCGCGCCGACGAAGCGACGCGCGACGTGACCAACTGGCTGAAATGCTATTACATGCGCGACCGCATCGGCGAGGAGTTCGACGGCACGATTGCCGCCGTCGTACCGTTCGGCGTTTTCGTCGCGCTCGACTCGGTCTATGTCGAGGGACTGGTGCATGTCTCCGAACTGGGTGAGGATTATTTCCAGTACGACAATGTAAAGCACCAGATGCTCGGCGAACGCAGCGGCAAACGCTATCGCCTGGGCGACCGCCTGCACATCCGCCTGGTGCGCGCCGACCTGGAAACCGGGCGCATCGACTTCGTGCTGGCCACCGCGCCGGATGCGGCGCTTTTCGTCGAGGCGCCGCCGCCGAAGCCGGCGCGCAAACCCCGCAAATAACTATAGCCTGTCATTCTGGAGAAAACCGGAATCCACTGGTGCACTACTGGATTCCGGGTCAAGCCTAGAATGACGGAACTGCTGGAAAGTCGCGCCTCAGCATGAGAACCCTGCACCTGTAGGAACGCGACGTTGCCCGCGAAACGGCGCTTTCCGGATGCCTATCGCGGCCAAGGCCACTCCCACAAGCCGCCAGCGTCGCACGAATGCCGCGCACGCTCAATTCTGAGCCGTGAGGCTCAGTACGGCGCCCCTGCACCAAAGACATCTTCGAGCCGGCTCGCATCGATTGCCCGATCAAACCAGCCTTCGATCTCTTCCACCGACGCCGTTGCGATGCGGGCGGTCATGTCGTGCGGGAGCGCGCCAAAGCGGCGCGCCAGCAAACGCTGCAACGCGAGAGACTCGCCTTGCTGCATGCCCTTTTGCACACCTTGCGCCTCGTACTCATGCGCCCATTCTTCGAGTTGTTCGGCCAACATAACGTTCAGCTCCTGTAAGTCGTCTATCTGCGGCAATAAGATACGGTATTCCGCCTTGCGCTTCAATGTCGCACGTATCCAGAGGGCGAACATTCGGCGTAAATCCGGGCGGTCGATCAGCCACTCGTTCAACAAGCCAAGCAGTTCGTTGATGGTGGCCGGTGCTGCCGGGTGTTCGATGCGAAAAACGGCGGCGATCAGGTTTTGCAGCGAGGCCAGCTCGCTGTCGGAGTAAGCGCTCTCATCGATCAGCAGGTATTTGAGCCGGGGCTTGAACTGTGCGACTAGGCCGGGTACGGCGGGTATCAGGTCGAAGACATCGGTTGCCGCCGTCCAGCGCGGGCTGCCGTTGTAAAGGACGATGGGCAGGATCGGCGGGATGGGCAGGATCGGCGGCAATCTGCCGTCGGCCAGCACGTCGCCCCGCTTGATGAGATCCTGGTAGAGCAGGCCGACATAAACCATCATGCGCAGCGCCATGTATTTATCGACGCTGCTCTGGAATTCGATCAGCAGGTAGAGATAGACCCAGTCGCCGCCGAGCCGGACGCGCCAAACGATGTCGTCGGCGCGGTGGCGGAAGTCTTCGCTGACGTAGCTGCCGGGGACTTTTTCCAGGGTGGTGTAGTCCAGGCTGTGCAGCCACTCGTCGGGAACAAACCCCAGAATGAGGTCGCGCACCAGTTCCGGTGCGGAGAAGAGGAACTTGTAGCTGCTGTCGTGATCGTTGCCCATCGGCGCATTCTAGTAGTCAGTCACGATGAAAGACGAGGATAGATACGTGCAAGCTTACGGCGGGCATCCTGGGTAGAGAATTTCCATTTAACAGGAATGGCTTTGGCGTTGCGTTCGCGGACATTGGCCTCGACCTGTTGCCGCAGAGTGTCTTCGTCCGGAATGCGTTGCGACAAACACATGTTCGACAAGACAGCCAACCCGGTCTCTGCGATGTTGAGCCAGCTGCCATGCTTTGGGGTGTAGTGAAATTCAAGCTTGCGGGCAATAGCCCGAGCCTCTTCAGGCGGGAACGCCGCATAGAGCGAGGCAGCCTTGTGTGTATTCAGATTATCGGGCACAACGCGAACAATCTCAGCGTCCGGGTAAGACTGAACGATATGCCGCATGCAGTGCGCAAATTCGACCTTGGTGCGCCGCTCCATCACCAGCACATCGCGCCAACCGCGCTTCGGCTCACAGATCATCAGATCGCGAACCCCGTTGCGCTGATACCCGGTGTCCTGTCGGGCGGGTGTGCCTGGCTGGGGCGGAACGGCTTCGCGCACCCCGCCAATCAGTTGCTTCGGGCTTTCGTCGAAGCATACGACAGGGCGTACTGGATCGTAGGGCGAATCGTACAGATCAAGCACATCCTCCATCGGCGCAACAAATTCCGCGCCGACCCCGGGAATGCACCACCCCTGAACTTGCCAAGGCTTCAGTGTGTTTTTTTAAGGGCCGGCGAACCGTCTCATGGCCGAATGCGTCGGCATACCCCAACTGCACCACCTTGTCGGCCAGCAGTCGCGGCGTCCAATGGTCGTGTCCCGCTGGCGCGGGCGTGCAGGCCGTAGCAATTACATG